>JAZSKT010000122.1:0-6572 GCA_045534995.1 Candidatus Fimenecus sp. | reverse complement strand
TTTCCACTTATGTAATACTTTTCATTCGCTTTAGGCATTTTTTTATATAATGATTTTCTTATTAATTCATCAAAATTTCTTGCATGTATACTGAGTGTGAAATATACTCCTGTATTCATTCCACTGATTATCTCATCGATTTCCTCTGATGTTACTTCATCACAAATAATTACATCCGGTGACATTGTTCTTATAGCCATAGAAATTCCTTGTGACTTTGGAAACCCTAATAAAACATCTGTATTAGGTCCTATGTCGTTGATATCTCTTTTTACAGAAACTATTTCTTTTCTTTCATCAACAACACAGACTTTGTAATATTTTTCCATTCTTCCTGAGGAAAGTTGATAAGCTATGTCTTTCAACATCGTTGTTTTACCTGATGATGGTGGTCCGACAATAATTAAATTTGATGGTTTATTTTTAAAAATATTTTCAAAAATGTAATCGGAAACACCTTTAATGTGACGTGGAATTCTTATATTTAATCCGTCAATATCTTTAATTCCTTTTACAATATCTTTATCATAAACAGCTGTACCTGTAATTCCTACTCTGGCTCCATTTGATAGTGTTATATATCCATTAACAATATCTTCGTAATGATTATGCATTGAATATCCGCACATTTTATTTATTGAGTCTGTAATATCATTTTTATTAACATAAACACAATTTGAAGATAAAATATAACTTGTTTTCCCGGAATTTGTAATAAAACAACTTCCGGAATGAGTTACAATAACTACAGGACGATTTGAGCGAAGTCTTATCTCCTGAATATTTTTGATAATATTTTCACTTAATTTATTTAAGTACATTTGAATTCGAGGAGAAATATGATTTAATGCAAAATTAAAATCTTCAAGTAAATCTTTGTCCATAAAATCACCTCAATTAAAACTATGATTACTTGTCCCCTGTTATTACAAAATTTCCTTGAAAAAAGACTTACTCTATGATATAATTTTGACAAATTTTTCAACAAGGTGTTTACAATGAAATCAAATATAAAAAAATTTTTATATAACAATAAATATATTCTTTTATCCGGTGCATGTTCACTCTTTATTATTTTGGTTGTATATTTTTGTTACTCAATAATTCCATTTGGCGATAAAATAATATACAGAATGGACTTATATCATCAATATGGTCCACTTTTTTCTGAACTATATGATAGAATAACAAGCGGAGAATCTTTATTATATTCATGGAATACAGGCTTAGGAAGTCCATTTGTCGGGAATTTCTTTAACTATTTATCAAGCCCTTTTTCCTTTTTAGTTTTATTATTTGGTCATAAAAATACTTTTGAGGCAGTTGCAGCTATGATTGCAATCAAAGCAATTTTAAGTTCAATGTCGCTTTCATATTATCTTAAAAAGTCGCATAAATCAGATAGTGCCGTTATAATTGCATTCGGTGTAATGTATGCTTTTAGCGCTTATTTTGTCGCATATTATTGGAATGTAATGTGGATTGATGCAATGTATCTTTTACCACTTATTGCACTTGGTATTGAAAAAATTATAAATAGTGGCAAATGTGCATATTATATTATTTTTCTTTCTCTTGCTATCTTTACAAATTATTATATTGGATTTATGTTATGTATTTTTTCATGCATATATTTTATTTATTATTATTGTTGTTCATATAAGAAACGAAAGAAAGTAGTAAATTTAAAACAAAATCAAAATATTATTTCTAAACTAAAAAATTCCTTTTTATTTAATAGCGGAATTAGGTTTGCTTTGTCTTCATTTGCTGTTGGTATAATATTATTTTTTATGATTTTGCCTGTTGCATATGTGTTAAGTTCATCATCAGCAACATCAGGTACTGCTCCAGCTGAAGTTAATATTTACTTCAATATTTTTGATTTTCTCGCTAATCATCTCGCTGCATTAGAGCCAACTATCAGAAGTAGTGGTGAAGATGTTTTACCCAATGTTTATTGCGGCATTTTAACTATAATATTAGTTCCAATGTATCTTTTTTCTAATAAAATTCGTTCAGCAGAAAAAATAGCAACTGTATGTTTATTAGCTTTTATATTTTTTAGTTTTAACATAAACATATTCAATTTTTTGTGGCATGGCTTACATTTTCCAAACGACTTACCATATCGTCAATCTTTTATTTACTCTTTCATTTTGATTTGTCTGGCTCATAAAGCCTTTGTAAATATTAATGAATTTAGCAAAAAGCAAATTTTATCTGTTGGTATAGCTATTCTATTCTTTGTTGTAATAACACAAGAGATTGGTTCAAAAAATGTGGACAATATTACAATATTTGTTTCAATAATTTTTATAACTTCATTCATAATTATTCTTGGTCTTATTCGAAGCAAAAAAAGTCAGGCATATGCTCTTACAGTTGTTCTTGTTTGTGCTGTTATATCTGAAACAATTATTGCAAATACAGACCATTATGTTGCCAATCAGACAAAAACGACATACACAGAAGATTATGATGATTTTAAAGCATTACAAACTGAAATTGACGAAAAGGATGAAAATATTTTCTATAGAGTAGAATTATCTAATTTACGTGCAAGAATGGACCCAAGCTGGTATGATTATAATGGCGTTTCTGTATTTTCATCAATGGCTTATGAAAAGGTTGCTAATATGCAAAAATATATTGGATTATATGGTAATAAAATAAACAGTTACACGTATAATCCGCAAACTCCAATTTATAATTCAATGTTTTCTTTAAAATATATTTATGATAGAAATGACCTTATCAGCAGCGAAGAGTATTATAAATATGTTGATAATAATTCAACATATTCTGTATATGAAAATATCTATTCATTAAATATAGCTTATCCTGTCTCAAATAATATTCTTGATTGGGATGCATCATCGTGTTCAAATCCGGTTGATGTTCAAGAAGAACTTTTTAGGTTGTCAACCGGTGTTGAGTTTGTTTTTAACCGAATTTATGATTATGAATTTTATTATAATAATATTTTCGATATTGAAGATGAAAACAAGTATCTTTCTAACTTTACAATGTATAAAATAAACGATAATGACCCCGCTTCCATAACAGCAAATATTACAGCAAACACAAATGGTCATTTATATGTATATATTTATTCCAGAAATCTTGATGATGTTAATGTTACTTCTCCCGTTATCAATACTACAATGACTGTAAAAGATGGTTATATTCTTGATTTAGGTTATTATTATGAAAATGATATAGTTTCAATTGAAATGCCAATTGATGATGAAAATACCAGTGCAAACGTTGATTTTATTGCATTTACAATTGATGGTGAAAAATTTAAAACAGGATATGATATATTAAAATCTGGTCAGATTGAATATACTGATTTCAAAGATACAAAAATTGAGGGAACTTTTTCAGCAGATAATGATGAAATTTTGTTCACATCTATTCCATATGATAAAGGTTGGAATGTCTATATTGACGGTGGAAAAGTAGCAGAAGATAATATTATAGAAATTTCTGATGCACTTTTAGGTGTCAAAGTAACCGCAGGTGAACATTCAATTAAATTGGAATATTCAATTCCTGGAATGACGATAGCTTATATTGTTTCAGGGGTATTTATTCTTTTCCTTTTCGTAATGTTTATTTTAAAGAAAAAGAATCTATTTTTCTTTAAAAATAGTAAAACAAATATCTGGCAGGATTATGAAGAAAATAATGAAATAGTTGCAGACTTTAACACTGATGAACCTGTAGAAACAGATATTACAGATGAATAATTTAAAAGCAAAAAAAGCAGGATTAAAAAATCCTGCTTTTTTTATTGTGGAAAAAAAGGTTACGGGGTACCCGTCCGCATTTTTAATGCGTTGACGAGTCGGTTTCTTATTTAAGAATCTTTTTTAAATATTGTCCTGTATAAGATTTTTTGCATTTAGCCACTTCTTCCGGTGTTCCGCAAGTAACGATTTTACCACCCTTATCCCCACCTTCAGGTCCTAAATCAATTATATAATCAGCTGTTTTTATAACATCAAGATTATGTTCAATTACAATAATTGTGTTTCCAGAATCAACAAGTCGTTGAAGAACCTCTACGAGCTTATGAACATCTGCCGTATGAAGTCCTGTTGTAGGCTCATCAAGAATATATATTGTTTTACCTGTGGAACGCTTTGAAAGCTCTGTTGCAAGTTTAACACGCTGTGCTTCGCCACCTGAAAGCGTCGTTGCTGATTGACCTAACTTAACATACCCTAAACCAACATCATAAAGAGTCTGTAATTTCCGTTTAATTTTAGGAATATGACTAAAAAATTCAAGTGCTTCCTCAACAGTCATTTCAAGGACATCATAAATGTTTTTTCCTTTATACTTAACTTCAAGTGTTTCACGATTATACCTTGCACCATTACAAACTTCACAAGGAACATAAACATCAGCAAGAAAATGCATTTCAATCTTTACAATTCCGTCACCTTCACAAGCCTCACATCTGCCACCTTTAACATTAAACGAAAATCTGCCTGAACTGTATCCACGGATTTTAGAATCCTGAGTTGATGCAAACAATTCACGAATGTCAGTAAATACTCCTGTATAAGTTGCAGGATTTGAACGAGGTGTTCTTCCAATTGGTGACTGGTCAATATTTATAACTTTATCAAGATACTCAAGTCCCGACATGGATTTAAACTTGCCTAAAGGTTTTTTTGCGTTATTAAGTTCATTAACAAGGTTTTTATAAAGAATTTCATTAATTAATGAAGATTTACCAGAACCTGATACACCTGTAATACAGTTAAAACAACCAAGTGGAAAATCAACATTAATCTTTTTTAAGTTATTTTCTTCAGCACCAAAAATTGATAAATAGTTTCCATTACCTTTTCTTCTGTTTTCGGGAATTGGAACTTTTCTCTCACCTGAAAGATATTTTCCTGTAATTGACTCTTTACAATCAATAATATCATTGACGGTTCCTGCACAAACAATTTCACCACCGTGAACACCTGCACCGGGACCGATATCAACAATATAATCAGCTTCTCTCATTGTGTCTTCATCGTGTTCAACAACAATTAGAGTATTGCCTAAATCTCGAAGTCGTTTTAAAGTTCCAAGAAGTTTATCATTATCTCTTTGGTGTAATCCGATACTTGGTTCATCAAGGATATATACAACTCCCATTAGAGAAGAACCAATTTGAGTTGCAAGTCTAATACGTTGACTTTCACCACCTGAAAGAGTACCTGATGTTCTTGAAAGAGTAAGATATTCAAGTCCTACGCTCTTAAGGAAATTTAATCTGCTGCTAATTTCTTTAAGAATTGATTCAGAAATAAATTTTTCTTTATCTGTCAACTCTAATTTTTCAACAAAATCAATTGCTGAAACAATTGACATATCACAGAATTGACTGATATTCTTACCACCAACTGTAACAGATAAAATTTCAGGTTTTAATCTTGTACCATTACAATCAGGACAACGACAAGCTGTCATAACTTGTTCTATTTCCCATTTTGCCCAATCACTTGTTGTTTCTTTATATCTTCTTTCAAGATTATTAACAATACCTTCAAATTCAGACATATATGTTCCTGAACCATATAATGTAGAACGAGTCATTTTCATTTTATAGTTTGTGCCATATAAAATTGCGTTGATTCCATCTTCGGAAATATCTTTTAATGGTGTTTTTAATGAAAAACCATATTCTTTACCAATTGCATTGTAATACATCGCGGCAATTGAGCCTTTTTCAGCTTTTCCCCAGCCACTTGCACAAATTCCACCTTCACTAATTGAAAGGTTTTTATTGGGCATTACAATGTCAGGATTAACCTTTAGAAAAGTACCTAAACCTGTACATGTAGGACAAGCACCATAAGGATTGTTGAAAGAAAACATTCTTGGTGACAACTCATCTACACTAATTCCGTGTTCAGGACAAGCATAGTTAAGTGAATAAAGATATTCCTTATCACCAATTATATCAATAATTACATTACCGCCTGAATGCCCCGTTGTTGTTTCAATTGAATCAGCAAGACGAGTTCTGATTCCGTCTTTAACAACAAGTCTATCAACAATAATTTCAATGGTATGCTTATAGGTTTTCTGAAGTTTCATATCTTCAACGAGTTCAGTAACTTCACCGTCAATTCTTGCTCTGACAAAACCTGCCTTCAGTGCATTTGCAAGTTCTTTTGCATGTTCACCTTTTTTACCGCGAACAACAGGAGAAAGAATCTGAAACTTTGTACCCTCAGGTAAACTTAAAATACTATCAACTATTTGGTCAACTGTCTGTTGTTTAATTTCTCTGCCGCAAACAGGACAATGTGGGATGCCGATTCTAGCATATAGCAAACGAAGATAATCATAAATCTCAGTTACAGTTCCAACCGTTGAACGTGGATTTTTTGACGTTGTTTTCTGGTCTATACTAATAGCAGGTGAAAGGCCTTCAATATTATCAACGGCAGGCTTGTCCATCTGTCCTAAAAATTGTCTTGCATATGAAGAGAGAGACTCAACATATCTGCGCTGACCTTCGGCATAAAGAGTATCAAAGGCAAGAGATGACTTCC
>JAZSKT010000218.1:0-5034 GCA_045534995.1 Candidatus Fimenecus sp. | reverse complement strand
TCTTTAACTTTAGCAGCCTTACCAACTCTGTCACGAAGATAATAGAGCTTGCTTCTGCGAACACGACCGCGTCTAACTGTCTCTACCTTTGCAACGTTTGGTGAATTAACAGGGAATACTCTTTCAACACCAACACCGTATGATACACGACGTACTGTGAATGTTTCAGAAACACCAGCACCCTTGCGAGCAATGATTGCTCCTTCGAATACCTGAATTCTTTCTCTTTCGCCTTCACGAATCTTAACGTGTACTTTAACAACGTCACCGACTCTGATTGCTGGGTTTGCCTCTTTGATGCAACCCTCTGTCATTAATTTTAATGCGTCCATAACTAACCTCCGATAAAAATTTTCAAGTGTTCGTACCGAAGTTCAGCAGAGGACCACCCGAGATAATAGTTATTTTTCTGCGGACTACCGCAAATGCTCAAATATAATATCACATGTCAATAGAAAATGCAAGAGTTTTTTTAAAGTTTATAAAGAAATTTTCACTATATCCCCTTGCCTGCTTTTAACAGTTACAATTTCAAAGTTTTTATATTGGTTTGCCATTTTAATGAACGGTTTAATATGTTTGTATTTTATTCTGAAAATTTCAGGTATCTTAAATGCAAAAATCAGTTTCAATATTCCAAACGACAACCTGTTAGCAATAAGGAAATTGGGTATTTTTATACATCTTGTTTTCCCATTAGTTGGAAATACTGCTTTCATTTTTCAACTACCACCCTGATATCATCGCCATTTTGAGTTTCAACAGTAACTATTTCGCCAAGTACACCCATTTCAACCATTTTAAAAATGCTTTCAAAATCAATACCGCTTAAATCCACACCTGCAAAAACTCCTGAAATGTTTTTACCAACATTGATAAGTTCTTTGACGAGAAGATAAGGGAGATTAACTTTAACATCATCACCCTGAGCAGTATCAACATACACTCTTAAAACAAGTTCATTTTCATTAACCTTTTCTGTCTTTTCATATTTCACATTTGATTGAACATCATCATTTTTGAATAGTTCATCAATGCTGATACCATAAAGATTTGCAATATTAGGTAATGTCATAATATCTGGACAAGCAATGTCATTCTCCCATTTTGAAACAGCCTGTGCAGATACGCCAAGTTTTTCTGCAACATAATCCTGAGTAAAGCCTGATTGTTTTCTAAGTTCATAAAGTTTTTTGCCGATTGTTTTTTCCATTAAAATCGCTCCTTAAAAATTTTGAACCGGTTACAACTGCATTGTATGTGTAAAAAATCAAAAAGTAAATATATCAAAGGTTGATTTTCTGTTTATCAACCGTTGGTTGAATTAGTTTTGAATGTTTCATCATAATAAAAGTTGATATTACTGTGATAACACAAGCAAATATCAAGAAAATGCTGAAAATATCTGTTGTAAGATTTTGCGCGAGTAATCCGAATGTAATTGGTGAAAGTAAAATGCTTCCATATGAAATTGCACCTTGCAGACCAATAAATGATTGAGAAACATCTCTACCCATATGTATTGGTGTTAAATGTGTCATATTTGGGAATAATGGTCCGTTGCCAAGACCTATAAGGAACAGTCCTATACCTGCAATTTTGGGGTTTCCTGCAAAAGTCAATGTGATTGCAAGAAGAGTTATCAACTCACCTATTACAATAATTTTCTTTGGCGAAAGTTTATTTACAAGTACACCTGACAAAAATCTGCCCAGAGTCATTCCGATAAAATAGAAAGTTATCATTTCGGCAGCCTTATCGGGAGTTAACCCTTTGGAATTTACAAGGAATGTACTGCCCCATGCAAGGCAAACCGATTCGATAGCACAAGAACCAAAATAAATTACAAGACTTGCTCTTGCTATTGGAATACTCAACAATTCACGAATTGGTACAACTCGTGTTTCTTCTTCCTCTGCTTTTTGTTCCTTAACCTTTTTCCATACAGGCAAAGATAAGAAGCAAATCATTGTCAATGCAAGTTGGAAGAAAAACATTGTCTTATATCCGCCTTGCCAGTTATTACTGTTACCTAATGCAATTGACATTAAAAACGGACTGAGTGCGACACCGACGCCGTATGAACAATGAAGAAAATTCACATGAGTTGCCTTGTAATTAAGTGCAACATAGTTATTTAAAACATTGTCAATTGCACCTGCACCAAGTCCCAACGGAACAGCACAAAGACAAAGCATAAACATATTACTTGAAAACGAAAAGCCGAGAATAGCAACAGCTGTTAACGCCGTACTGAATGCTGTTACCAATGCCGTACCAAATTCATTTACAAGTCTTGAACTTAAAAGGCTTGAAATTATTGTGCCTGTGTACAAAAGGCCTGTTACAAAGTTGGAATAGGACATAGGTACATCAAATTCAGTGTAAATTGCAGGCCAGGCTGTACCAAAAAGCGAATCAGGAATACCAAGTCCAACATATGCAACAAAAATAACAATTACTAAAAGAGTTGCCATATTATCTGAAAACCTCCATATTTTCAGTAAATGACTGCACTTTGATTATGTCAACATCCTGCTCGTCTGTCTCGGTATCTTTTGTGAGCGCACCTATTAAAAGCATAGGATTAATATTCACGCTTGTACCTGAAGAAAGAACTGTGTTTAAAACAAGTTTGCCGTTATTTTCGGCTAATTCAAATGACTTGATGTGTTCTTTTATATTTACTTCTTTTTCAATCTTTTTTCTGCCTTGCTTTGCTTTTTTAAGCACAAGAATTTCATCTAATGAAAGAATTAATTCAGCTTTTTCTAAAAAAAGGCTATCGGGATTATTAAATATGATTTTATATTCTGCCCAACGAATGTCATTAGGTGACATTTCAGGAACGTAAATCTCTTTTACTGTTATATCAACAGGCAGAGCATTGTTTACTTTTTCTGCCAACTCCTTTAAGTTAACTTCTTCCATCAAACGGAAATCAACTGTTTCACAAAGGCTTTCAAAACCTAACGAAAGTGGCATTGCAAAGGTTAAGAATGCGTGAGGATTAAAGCCTTCTGTAAACCAAATCGGCACGTTCGCTCTTTTCATAGCCCTTGTTATGCAACGGACAGTATCAAGGTGAGAGATAAATTTTGCCATACCTGTTTTCTGGAAGGACATTCGCACATCCATTGCCCATTTTTTAACTTCTGGCATCACATTTACCCCCATTCAATTTATTTGCACCGCAAGCTGAACATTTAATTCTACAATGAGGTGTCGTTTCACTTTCGTGTGCTTTTTTATTTTCTTCCACAAGGAATTCTTTACGGATACCGTAGTCCATGTGGTCCCAAGGTAAAATTTCACTATATTCTCTGCGACGATTTGCATAAAATTCTGTTGTTAAATCACATTCATTAAATGCTTCACGCCATTTTGAGAAATCAAAAAACTCATCCCAACTATCAAATTTACAGCCTTTTTTCCAGGCTTTATAAATTACATTACCAAGGCGTCTGTCACCACGAGCCAATACACCCTCAAGCACGGAAGTATCAGACTGATGATAACTGATTGAGATTTTACGGCTTGTTGTACTGCTTAAAAGATGCCTTTGTTTTTCAATAAGCATTTCGGCAGTATCCTGTGGCTCCCATTGAAATGGTGTAAAAGGTTTTGGCACAAAAGATGCACAACTTACATTAACCTGAACACCTTTACCTTTTTCCTTGTTAGGATTGCGATAGAATGTATCAACAACCTTTTGAGCAAGGTCCGAGATACCTTTAATATCATCAAGTGTTTCTGTTGGAAGTCCCATCATAAAGTAGAGTTTAACGCTTGTCCAACCACCGTCAAAAGCTTTAAGTGCTGTACGAAGAACTTCTTCTTCAGTTACATTCTTATTGATAGCATCACGAAGTCTTTGTGTACCTGCTTCAGGTGCAAAAGTAAGACCACTTCGACGTACTTTTTTAAGTTCCTCCATAAGTTCATCAGAGAAATTATCAACTCGCAAAGACGGTAATGAAACATTGATGTTTTCTTTTAACGCCCAATCAAAAAGCATTGGAATAAGCTTCTCAATATTTGTGTAGTCACTTGTTGAAAGTGAACAAAGAGAAATTTCGTCATAACCTGTTGCATCACTTATTTTTCTACATTGTTCATTGATTACTTCAGGTGATTTTTCACGGATTGGTCTATAAATAAAACCTGCCTGACAGAAACGACAACCACGAATACATCCACGGAAAACCTCACCAACAGTTCTGTCTTGAACAACATCAATAAAAGGAACAATAAAATCCTTTGGATAATGAGCTGTGTCAAGGTCAGAAACAATTCTTTTCTTTACTTTTTCAGGTGCAGTTTCTATATTTTCAACTGATTTAATTGTACCATCTTCATTATAATCCACATTATAGAATTCAGGTACATATACACCTTGTATTTTTGCTGCTTCTCGTAAAAATTCATATCTTGTTGAACCTTTTTCCTTATGCTCAATAAGTAAATCAATAAGGTCATTTGTTACTTCTTCGCCTTCACCGGGTAAGAAAATATCAACAAAATCTACCATTGGTTCAGGGTTACACACACAAGGTCCACCTGCAATAACGATAGGTGTAAGGCTGTTCCTGTCCTTTTTAAGAACAGGAATTCCACCTAAATCAAGCATATTAAGAACATTGGTATAACTTAACTCATACTGTAATGTAAAACCGACAAGGTCAAATTCGTGGAGTGAATCACCGCTTTCAAGAGCATAAAGTTTTACATTATTTTCACGCATAAGTGCTTCCATATCTTCCCAAGGTGCAAATACCCTTTCACACCAGGCATCATTTCGCTCGTTTACAAGACTATATAAAATCTTCATACCGAGATGCGACATACCAATCTCATAGTTATCTGGGAAACAGAAAGCGTATCTCAATTTTACATCTTCTTTATTTTTTACGACACTATTAAGTTCTCCGCCTGTATATCGTGCAGGTTTCTGAACTTTTTTAAGTAATTTTTCAACTTCTTTTTTAACCATAATTGACCTCACAAAAAGTTATTCAACTTATTTTACAATAA
>JAZSKT010000097.1:0-2205 GCA_045534995.1 Candidatus Fimenecus sp. | reverse complement strand
GGTGTCCTGTTATGTACAAGAATATCGTTGATTTACATGTCCATACAGATAATTCCTTTGACGGAAATCACTCTGCAACTTTTTTTTGCGAAAAAGCTGAACTTTTAGATTTAAGAGCAATCGCATTTACTGACCATTGTGAGGTTGACCAATTTAGAGGCGATTCTGCATACGAAAAACGCATTTTTCAGGCATTTTTTGAAATTTCAAAAGTCCGTTCAGCTTTTCGTGGAAAACTTTTAGTTCTTAACGGTATTGAGTTGGGTCAACCTGCATATGATATTGAATTTGCAAATAATATTGTCAATAGATATGATTATGACCAGATTCTTGGCTCTGTTCATAACCTTCGTGGTGGCGAAGATTTCTATTTTATGGAAAATCTTTCACAAGAGCAGGCAGAAAAACTCTTAAAAGAGTATTTTAATGCAATTCTTGAAATGCTCGAATGGGGTAAATTTGATATTCTTGCTCACCTCACATATCCATTGAGATATTTCTATTCAAAATCAAATCTTGATATTGACCTTAATAAATTTAAAAATCAGATTGACGAAATTCTCTTGCGTACTGCAAAATCAGAAAAATCACTTGAAATCAATACTGCGGCACTTCGTCAACCTCTTAACAAATTATCTCCTGAAGTTGATGTTATAAGAAGATTCAAGGAGCTTGGCGGTAAATATGTTTCAGTAGGCTCTGATGCTCATTATGCCGAGCATCTCGCAGCAGACATTGATATGGCTTACAGTGCTGCTTTAGAAGCAGGATTTGATAGTATAACATTTTTTGAAAAGCGTACTCCTATGCAGATGAAAATTGAAATGGAGGGTTAAATATGAAGGTAAAAGCGGCAGCAAAAATTAATTTAATGCTTGATATTCTCAAAAAACTTGATAACGGATATCATTCACTTTTTATGATAATGCAATCAGTTGATTTGTACGATACTGTTACTGTTGAAAGAAATAATGAAAATAAGATAATAATTAAGTGTGATATAGATGGTGTTCCTTGTAACGAAAAAAATATAGCACATAAATGTGCTATAGCTTTTTTCGATGCACTTTCAATAGTGGATAGAGGAATTACAATCAAGATTGAAAAAACAATTCCTATGGCAGCAGGGACAGCAGGTGGCAGTGCTGACGGTGCAGCAGTTCTTTATTGCCTTAACAAAATTTATGATAAAAATTTGAATGAACGCGAACTTTGTGAAATTGGTGCAACGGTTGGTGCGGATATTCCTTTCAGCCTTGTGGGCGGAACAGCAATAGCACTTGGAACAGGTACAATTGTTGCTCCTGTGAAGAGTTTACCTGATTGTCATATTGTCCTCTGTAAACCTGACCAGGATGTTTCTACACCTGAGGCTTATGCACAATTTGATTCTCTTAATCGTGTTCGTCATCTTGATAGAATTTCGATGATTGACGCTATTTCCGATGGTGATTATGATAAAATTTGTAGTTTGTGCGGAAATGTGTTTGAACAAGCGGTTGAAGTACCGAAACGACCTCATATTAAGGGCGTTATGAGAAAATCAGGTGCAGATGCTTGTGTGATGAGTGGTAGCGGTCCGACAGTTTATGGTATTTTCAGCGACAAGGGACAAGCAGAAGATGCATATAATAAGTTGTCAAAAAAATATGAGAATGTATATCTTTGCAAACCTGCGAATAAAGGTATTGTGGAGATTTAATTTAAAAACAGGAGAGGGATTGTTATGAAAAAATATGATGTTTTTGTTGTGGGAGCATCAACAACAGGTTGTTGGTTTGCACATAAAATGGCTGAACAAGGTTTTAATGTCCTTGTAATTGAAAAAAATCAACCTGATGATGTTTCAAGAGAATATGATGTTTTCCATATGGGAAAGGCAGATATGGAACGCTTTGATATGTTGATTCCTGAAGAGGGCAGTCCTTTGCGTGAATTCTGTTTTGCTCATTCGACAATGGTTTCACCTTATGGTAATTATCCGAAGGCTTGTGCTGAGGACCCTGTTATTGGTTTACATAAACACGATTATATTATGGCTATGGCTGACAGAGCAAAGGATGCTGGTGCGGAAATCATTTATGGTGCTTCATTTACTGATTTCATTTATGACGAAAATCAGAAAATTATAGGTGCAAAATATAAAACTGACGATGGTGAACGTGAAGCATATGCAAGAAAGGTTGCTGACAGTTCAGGTATCCC
>JAZSKT010000091.1:0-9159 GCA_045534995.1 Candidatus Fimenecus sp. | reverse complement strand
TCTGAGGAATGAAATGACGAAGAATCTCATTTATGGTAATCGTTATTGAGATTCTTCACTTCATTCAGAATGACACTCTATATTAATTAAATATTATACAATAAAACTTTCTGTTAGTCAACCGAAACAATGAACATTTGTTCGTTAATTTTTACAAAATATAATAAAAAATTTGCAAAATACTCTTTTATTTTCAAAAAAAACGTGGTATACTATTAAAGGCTTTTGAGCATATTTGTCGAATTGTGGTTCGAATGTCGATTTTTTAGATTTTATTACTATATATTGTGTTGATATATTTGCTTTTTTGAGGAGGGAAGAGTCCTTGGAAAAAATTATAGTTAACGGCGGTAAAAGATTGTCCGGCGAAGTTGAAATAAGCGGTGCAAAGAACGCTGTTGTAGCGATAATTCCGGCGACCATTCTCGCAGAAGGCGTTTGCAGAATTGAGAATATTCCCAATATCAGTGACGTTTCTGCAATGATTAAAATATTACGCCATCTTGGCGCTGAAATAAAAATGATAAATAAAAGTACACTTGAGATTGATACATCTCACATCCGTTCAAACATTGTTGAACATGATTTGTCAAAACTTATGCGTGCTTCTTATTATTTTATCGGTGTTCTTTTAGGACGATTTAATCATGCAAAGGTTGCAATGCCTGGTGGTTGTCAATTTGGTGTTAGACCGATTGACCAGCATATTAAGGGCTTTGAGGCTATCGGGGCCTCTGTGTCAATGGAAGAAAATGCCATGGTTGACGTTAAGGCGAAAAATCTTCTTGGTGCATCAGTTTACTTTGACGTTGTGTCAGTTGGCGCTACTATAAATCTTATGTTGGCTGCCGTTAAGGCAAAAGGTCTTACGGTTATTGAAAATGCTGCAAAAGAGCCTCATATTGTTGACCTTGCAAACTTCCTGAACTCAATGGGTGCTGACATCCGTGGCGCAGGTACTGATGTTATTAAAATCCGTGGTGTGGACAAGCTTCACGGTTGTGAATATGCAATAATTCCTGACCAGATTGAGGCGGGAACATACATGGTTGCAGCTGCTGCAACTCAGGGTGATGTGCTTATCAAGAATGTTATTCCAAAGCATCTTGAGTCAATTACTGCAAAGTTAATTGAATGTGGTGTGATTGTTGAGGAATATGACGATTCTGTTCGTATTTATTCTGATTGTCGACCAAATCATTGTAGTGTCAAGACAATGCCTCATCCTGGATTCCCCACCGATATGCAACCGCAATTCTCTGTTCTGCTCTCAATTGCAAGAGGTAACAGTATGGTTTCCGAAAGCGTTTGGGATAACCGTTTCCGTTATGTGGAACAGCTTATGAGAATGGGTGCAAAGATTACTGTTGATGGTAAATCTGCATTTATTGAGGGCGTTGACGGACTTAAGGGTGCTCCCGTTGTGGCTAATGACCTTCGTGCTGGCGCTGCAATGGTTATTGCAGGTCTTGTGGCAAGAGGAACAACTGAAATTGAAGAAATTCACCATATTCAGCGTGGATATGACAACATAATCGAAAAATTACGTAGCTTGGGTGCGGATATCGAATTGAGAAACAGTCCTGATGACGAAAAAACCGTATTGAGCGTAGGTTAAAATTTTAAGGGACGGTAAAACACCGTCCCTATTTGTTTAATAAATATTTTTGGAGAAAAGTTATGGCAAAATTTTGTCCCTTGTTTTCATCTTCAACGGGGAATTCAATATATATTGGTGGCGGTGACGACTCAATCCTTATTGACGTTGGTATGACTGCCAAGCAGACGGAACAGGCGCTGTGGAATATTGGCGTTGATGCAGATAGTGTCCGTAATATTTTTATTACCCACGAACATTCCGACCATGTTAAAGGGATTAAAGTCTTTACTAAAAAGCATAAGTCACGACTTATTATGACGGCAGGTACATATGAGGCTCTTATAAAAACAGATGCACTTGACAATGCAGACGAGTGTTCCATAATCACTTCTGACGGGATTGATATTGGCTGTATGTTCATTAAGTCTTTCTCAACATCCCACGATGCAAAAGAACCTTGCGGATATACTGTTGAGTTGTCAAACGGAAGAAAAATCGCTGTGGCAACAGACCTTGGTATTATGACGGATACTGTTTTTGATGCAATAAAAGGTTCTGACCTCGTTATGCTTGAGTCGAATCACGATGTGAATATGCTTCAATGCGGTGGCTATCCGTATATTTTAAAGAGAAGAATTTTAGGTGTAAAAGGGCATCTTTCAAATGACGACTGTGCCAATACGATAGCGAAACTTTTACAGACAGGCACAACACGATTCTTTTTAGGCCACTTAAGTCGTGAAAACAATATTCCTCAATTGGCTTATCAGACAAGCGTCTGTGCACTTTCAATGGTAGGTGCCAAGGAGGGCGACGATTACTTTATCAGAGTTGCAAAACCTGTCTGGGATGAAAAGGCGATGATAATATGATGAATGTTCAACTCATAGTTTTGGGCAAACTAAAAGAAAAATATATGAAAGACTTTGCTTCGGAATATGAAAAAAGACTTTCTGCATATTGTAAAATGACGGTTACCGAATTAGAGCCTGTGAAACTTTCTGATAATCCGTCACAAAGTGAAATTGACAATGCACTCACAAAGGAAACAAAAATGATAAAGGATAAAATTCCAAAAAACTCATATGTGTTTTCAATGTGCATTGAAGGTAAGCAGATGTCCTCGGAGGAACTTTCACGAAAGCTTGAGGATATTGCTCTTTCAGGGAAAAATAGCGTTGTTTTCATAATAGGAAGTTCCTTTGGGCTTTCAGATGAGATAAAGCAAATGTCAGATTTCAAATTCTCTATGTCAAAAATGACATTTCCTCATAAATTGGCAAGAATAATGCTGACGGAACAGCTTTACAGAGGGTTTTCCATAAGCAATAACGGAAAGTATCATAAATAATTTATAAAAAAACAAAAGATTGTTTTTAATTTGTTAAAATTTACAAGTTATCATTTTTATAATACACATAGAGGAGGTTGCTTATATGCAAAAAGAAAAAATTCTTGTTGTGGATGATGAAAAAAATATTTGTGATTTATTGAGAATGTACCTCGAAAAAGAGGGATATGCCGTTGTAATGGCGCATAATGGAATGGATGCGGTCCGTATTTTTTCATCAGAAAATCCCGACCTTGTTTTATTGGATATTATGCTTCCTCAACTTGACGGATGGCAGGTGTGTCGCGAAATCAGAAAAACAAGTGAAAAGCCTATTATTATGCTCACCGCAAAGGATGAGGTCTTTGATAAGGTTTTAGGTCTTGAACTTGGTGCTGACGACTATGTTACAAAACCTTTTGACACAAAGGAAATTGTGGCTCGTATAAAGGCTGTTCTTCGTCGTACATCTGCAGTTAAGGAAACAGATGTTAAGGAAGTTAAGTACGATAAGCTTTCAGTAAACCTTACAAATTATGAAATGAAGGTTAATGATGTTGTGGTTGACACACCACCAAAAGAACTTGAACTCATATATTATCTTGCAAGTAATCCTGACAGAGTTTTCACTCGTGACCAGCTTCTTGATGATGTTTGGGGATTTGATTACTACGGTGACAGTAGAACAGTTGACGTGCATATTAAACGACTTCGTGATAAACTTAAGGGCGTTTCAGAGGAATGGGAATTGAGAACAATCTGGAGCGTCGGTTATAAATTTGAAACTCATGGAAAAAAATAATATATTTAAGAAAAGAGCACAGAAAATCAATAGGTTTTTCACTCATCTGCCTCTTTTTGCAAAGTATCTGACCATTATGACAGCACTTATGCTGGTTAGTTATCTTGTGCTTATGTCTGCCTTGACAGTTTTTCTTTCAAACCGTTGGGCAAAGGAAACACAGGAACTTTTGCAATCCAATGTAAAGCAGAGTGCAGAATACAGCGAAAACATTTTATCAGAATGTACCAATGCCCAAGATGCAGAAAATGCTTTGATATTGTTGTGCAATAATATCGGCGTTACAGCTAATGCGGTTGATATAGACATATTTTTTGTAAATCACGACGGTAAGGTAATGCTTTGTCGTGAGGACTTCCTTTATAATTATTCGCCAAATAGTGCAGGGTGTCTTGTTCATAGCGGATATAAAATTCCAAAAAATATAATGGACACGGTTGCAAAAGGTGAATATTTAAGCAGAAATTCAATTGAAGGCTTGTTTGCAGAGGATACATTTTTTGCAGGTTCTCCGGTGTATATGCAAGAAACTTTTGTAGGTGCAATTTTTGCAAGTTCGCCTGTTCAGTCGGGCTTTGCTGAATATGCTATCAATTTAGGCGGTATGTATCTGTCGTCGGCAATTTTTGCTTCGGCACTTTCCTTTCTTGTAATTTATGCATTTACGGCAAAACTTACAAAGCCTTTAAGACAGATGTCCAATGCAACAAAAGCGTATGCCCAGGGAGATTTCAGTAAAAGAGTAGTTGTACGCGGGTCGGATGAGTTAGCTGAACTTTGTCAATCCTTTAATCAGATGGCAACGGCACTTTCAGTTCTTGAATCGTCGCGACGAAGTTTTGTGGCAAACGTTTCTCACGAATTAAAGACACCTATGACTACAATAGGCGGATTTATTGATGGTATGCTTGACGGAACAATTCCTCCTGAAAAGCATCAGGAATATCTGAATACTGTTTCCGTTGAGGTAAAACGACTTTCCCGTCTTGTAACATCAATGCTCAACCTGTCAAAAATTGAGGCAGGTGAATTGGAAATCAAACCTACTAATTTTGATGTTTCGCAACTGATTATAAGTTGTATGCTTAATTTTGAGCAGGAAATTGAAAAGAAAAACATAATAGTAAACGGGTTTGGAGATTTGAATCACATTAATGTTTATGCAGACCGAGATATGATTTATCAGGTTGTGTATAATCTTGTGGATAATGCGGTAAAATTCACTAATGAAAATGGTGAAATATCTGTTTTTGCCGGTGAAGATAAGGATGGAAAAATCTTTGTTTCCATTGAAAATACGGGTGAGGGTATTTCATCAGAAGAAACGGGAAGAATTTTTGAACGTTTCTATAAGGTGGACAAATCAAGAAGTTATGATGTAAAAAGTGCAGGACTTGGGTTGTACCTTTGTAAAACAATCATAGAAATGCATAAGGGTAAAATTTTTGCGGAAAGTGAAAAGGGAAGGTTTACAAGATTTACTTTCCTGTTACCTCAGAATAACAATAAAACCAAAACTTCATTTGGAGGATAAATTATGGATGAGAATATGAATAAGGATTTTGAATTGAACAAGGGAGAGAATGTTGATGACATTCCAAAGGCAGAGCCTGAACAGACCTTTACACCAAAACAGGAGCCTGTAACACCTCCAACGGGATACTCACAGAATTATAATCCACAGCACACTTATAATTATAATAATCAGGCAAATCAGTATATGCCTTACGGTAATTACGGATATGCAAATACAAATCAGTCTGCACAGAAGAAAGAGTCAAAAGGCAAGAAAAAAGGTTGTCTTATTACAGTCATAGTTCTTGTGGTTGTATTTGTTATTGCAGTAGGTGTTTTATTTGCATCATTTTTCGGAGATAGCAAACCTAAGGATGAAGTTTTAAATGGCGACGACACAGAAATGAATTTGGTCGAAACACCTGAAGATGATAAAATCTTGACGGATGGAGTATTATCTGCAGGAGATGTCTATAAAAAGGTTAATGAAAGTTCCGTTGGCGTTCTTGTTTATATAAGAAATCAACAGTCAGTTTATTCTGAAGGAACTGGTGTTGTAATGAGTCTTAACGGGGACAAAAACGCAACTTATATTATTACTTGTGCACATGTTATTGAGGCGAAAAATGCCCAGATTATTGTCCAGAGTTCAGACGGTACACAATATGATGCTGTTGTCATTGGTACTGATGCAAAAACCGATATTGGCCTTCTTCGTGTAAATACTACTGACCTTAAGGTGGCTGAATTTGCACTTTCTGATGAAATTCAGGTTGGTGATACTGTTTATGCCATTGGTAATCCGGGTGGAACACAGTTCTTCGGCTCATTTACAAACGGTATGGTTTCTGCAATCGGCAGACCAATTGACAGCCCTGTTGGGTATGAGGTTGCTTGTATTCAGCATACTGCAGCTATTAATCCCGGTAATTCAGGTGGCGCACTCGTAAATGAATACGGTCAGGTAATCGGCATCAACTCATCAAAAATTGCATCTACTGAATATGAAGGTATGGGCTTCTCGGTTCCGTCATCAACAGTTAAAGAAATTGTAGATGAGCTTATTAAGAACGGATATGTTTCAAATCGTCCTGTTTTAGGTATTAACTTTATCACACCATCACAAAATCAGACATATTCAATAATTGTTAAAGCTAATAAATTACCGGCAGGGTCAGTTGTAATTCAAGATATTATGAATGGCAGTGACCTTCTTAATACAGAAGTTAAAGAAGGCGATATGATTATCGCGGTTAACGGTAAAGAGCTTGACACATATGATGTTTTGCTTAAAGTAATTGAAAACGGCAAGGTTGGAGATGTTCTGACACTGACAATTTGCAGAATTGATGCGAATTACAATATTTCCAAATTTGATGTTTCTGTAAAACTTGTTGAAGATTCTCTCACATCAGTTCAGCAGGAAGAACCAACAGACAATGGATTCTATTTCCCGTTTGGGAACTAAATAAAGATAAAGGCGAGAAATTCTCGCCTTTTTTTAATGTAAAATGCAAAGTAGAAAGCGGAAAACAAAGGGTCTGTGACGCGGGTTACAATTATTAACAAACTATTAAATTTTAAAAACTATCTTGCATTAAACAATAGTGTGTGATAATATGATACTGTAAACAGATTAAAAAAGGAGGCAGGATATGAATACGCAGTTCAAAAAAGGTGTTCTTGAGCTTTGTGCCTTGACGGCACTTATGGGTGATGACAGATACGGTTATGAACTTGCCGATATGTTGGGTAAGAAAATGACAGTTGCCGAGGGTTCTGTTTATCCTATGCTCAGACGGCTTCAGAACGAGGGATATTTTGATACATATTTAAAGGAATCGCCTAATGGTCCTGCACGAAAATATTACAGAATTACAGTTAAAGGAATTGACCGTCAGAAGCAGTTGCAGGAGCAGTGGTTTGAATTTTCTGCTCAGGTAAATTCATTTTTTGAGGGGATAGAGAAATGAAAAAAATTGATTTTTTAAATGAATTGTATAATTACATCAGAACTTTACCACAGGCTGAACGGAATGAAATTTTAAATGATTTCCGTGAACATTTCCGTGAGGGTGAGTTGGCAGGAAAAACAGAAGAGCAGATTTGTGAGGAATTAGGCTCACCATTTGAATGTGCAAGGCAGTATGTTGGTGATGAGACCTTTAGAAACATAAAAGAAGATGCACCAAAGAAAAAGAATAATAAAGCCTTTTGGACATTGGCGTTTTTCTGGAATGTGATTCAGGCATTTTTCTCAATTCCAATCACTTTTGGGCTGTTTCTTGCGGCAGCAATAATGATTGTTGCATATTGCTTTATTGTACCTGCAATCAGCTCGGTTGCATTCCTTGTGTTCGCAATCGCATCAACAAGTACGGTGCTTTGCCTTGCAATAATCACATTACTGTGGACAATGGTTGAAATCAAAGAATGCATCAAGAGAATAAATAAGGAGGACTAAACATGAAAAAAGCAATAATTACATTTGTGATACTTTTCTGCATTTCCCTCTTTACTACTGTTGTCAGCTTTGCAGTTTGTGGTGGTGAACTCATAAAAACAGGCATTGAATACGGAATTGAGCAGTACAGAGAATATAAGGCAGAAGAAAATATGAATAATATTAACGAGATGATTGAAACAGCATAATTTACGAGGATGGGTATGGATTTTTCATTGTACAATAATACCGGTGTAAAGGTATTTGCAACAGTAAATGGTATAGAATATATAATAAAGCCTGAAAGCACAACAGTAGCAAGGTGTGATTCAGGAAAGCCTGTAACAATAACTTTGTCACGAAAGCAAAAAAGTTTTGCGTTGTTAAATTTGTTTGATTTTGACAACGGCATTACATGGGACTGGTTTGAAAGCGTATCTTTTTTAGTGCTTAATCCCACCTATGTTCTGAACACAAATGGTAGCGACAATCAATATTTCAGAATTTGCAGTGAAATTTTTAATTGTGATAAATATTATCAATATGACAGGCTTTATCTTGATGACCCGATTATAAAAAATGATTGCACTTATGAAATTACAAGACAGAAAAAGATTAAAAAGAGAGTAAAACTATTTAATGTTTACACGCCGTTTATTGCTTTGGCTGTGGTGTTCGGTGTGTTGGCTCTGATTTCTGATTTTCAATATGTTAAATCGGGAACATTCTTTTCCGAATCCGATTTCGTCGAAGAATTTTTATTAGGAATGGTCATAGGACTTGTTGGTATTTTCGGAAGATTAAGAGTTTTGAGAAGATATAAAAAGGTAACTGATGAAGAATAGGAGGAAGCGTGTTTCAGAGGGTATATTGAAGAATATAAAAATTAATGTTATAATAAGAAAAAGCATATATGGAGGAAAACCGTATGTTTAAAGAGAAGAAATTATATAAGAGTACAGATAAAAAGATTGACGGTGTTTGTGCAGGTATTGCAGAATTTTTTGAAATAGACCCAACTATTGTTCGTGTGATTTATGCGTTGATTACACTTTTTTCTGCAGGTATCGGTGGTGTTGTAGTTTACATTATCCTTGCCTTTGTAATGCCTCGCAGACCGTTCCCCGACTATCAGTACAACGAATTTGAACAGAACAGAACTGACGGGAAGAATCAATAATTATGGGCGAAATATTGGAATTTAAGAATAACGATTTGAATGAACTCAAAAAGCTTATGAACAGGCTTATTGAGGAATATGAAGACCTTGAAGACCAGCTTATGGACCTTGAGGATTTTCAACCCCCAGAAGACGATAAAAAGGAATTGGCGCTCTGGGAAGAGGAATACAAAGCACTTGAGGCAAGACTTGATGACTTGGACAACAGAATAGTTGAAATTCAGAATAAAATAAGTGCTGAATAAGTGCAAAATGCAAAGCGCAAAGTTGTAGGGGCGATTCACGAATC
>JAZSKT010000126.1:0-7603 GCA_045534995.1 Candidatus Fimenecus sp. | reverse complement strand
CATAGGACCACGACGACCGTCAACAATAGGACGAATACCGATTACAGGATAATCGCCAACATATCTGTTTTTTGCCATAATAAATTCCCCTTATAAATAAAATTTTACTTACCATATATGAAATGTGAAAAATAGATTTTTTCACAGGAATATTATAACAAATCCACGAAAGCAAGTCAACAAGAGGTAGCCCTAAAATGTAACGTATATAATTAAAAATGACTTAACTGATTGCTTTTTGATATGAAATATTGAAAAATATTAGGATGCTGTGTTGTGTCATAATTAATAAAAACATTTTTCAGGAGATTTTATGAAAAAAGTATTTGTTGTATCAAAAACACATCTTGATTTGGGATTTACTGACTATGAAAAAAATATTAAGCATAAATACATTCACACTTTTATTCCCGAGGCCATTAACATTGCAAAAAAGGATTGAACAACCTAATCATAAAGAGTATAATATGAATATAACTACCGAATTTAAAGGGGAATAAATATGCGTAAGTTCAGATGGTGTTTTATCGGTACGGGCAATCTTGCGAAGCAGGTTGCATCACAACTTAATAAAAGTGGTCGTCACGAGATTGTGTCCTGTTACACACGAAACTATGATAAGGGTGTGGAATTCGCCAAAAAATACGGTGGCAAGGCTTATAACACCGCCGAAAAAGCAATAACAGCCGAAGGTGTCGACGGTGTTTATGTTGTTACGCCTCACAATGCTCATTATAGATATGTAAAGCAGGCATTGGAACTTGAAAAACCCGTATTCTGCGAAAAGGCGTTCACCGTTACCGCCCAAGAAACTGATGAATTAATTTCACTTGCCCGCGAAAAAAATTTGTATCTTTGTGAGGCTATGTGGACCTGGTTTTCACCGTCTGCAAATCACACAAAGAAATGGATTGACGAAAACAAAATTGGAAAAATTCATTCAGCCGATTTTACATATCATATCCGTACAATCGACGGTAAAGGTCGCCACACCGACCCCAAAAGAGCAGGTGGCGCACTTCTTGATATTACAATTTATCCCATTACTTATGCGTACAGACTTTGGGGCATTCCTGAAAAAATTGAAAGCAGGGGAGTTATAAAAGACGGTATAGATTTGGGTGAAGATATTGTTTTTATTTATCCCGATTTCAAGGTGAATATAAGTGCCTCAATAGCCGATTTCAAGGGCTTTGAAAAAATGTCAATTAAAGGTGAAAAAGGAGAAATCAAGGCTTTATTTTATCACGCGTTCAATGGTGTTACGTTGAAGCAATCACCTTTTAAGAAAGAGGTTTTCAAAGGCAACGGACCAAAAATGAATTCATATCTTGACGAATTCGACACAGTAGCAAATGAAATCCGTGAGGGACTTAAAGAAAGCCGAATGGTGCCACTTGAAGCTACATCAGATGTTATGCATATTCTCGATGAAATCCGCACACAAATCGGACTTTGCTATGATAATCTTGAATAGGAGAAGACTATGAACACGACTTGGCGTTCCGTTGTCACTTTTACTGTTCACTTGTTTAGGGATGCCGAGGTCGACAGTTCTTACTATATAACGAATTAATTCAATTCAACAAATTCAAATTTATCAGGGTGAGATAATGAATAGAAAACTTGACGGTACATTTTTTGAATTTAAACATCATAACACTGATGAGGGCAAATATTGGAATTCATCACTTGACAATTTTATAGCAGAAGATTGGCGACAAAAGGTTCGCGAAATCTCTATGTTAGGCATGGAATACATAGTGGTTATGGCAACTGCTCTTTATGATAAATGTTATTTCAAATCGTCTGTTTTTCCTTTTGCAGACACACCTTGTCCCGACCCAATTGAAGAACTGCTTTGTGAGGCTGACCGTTGTGGTGTTAAAGTGTTTTTGGGTAACGGATTTTACGGTGATTGGCGTAAAGCAAGTTATAATATCACAAGCAAAGAGGTAATCGACCGTTCTTTTAGGGCTATGGATGAATTGACGGCACTTTATAGCCATCATTCAAGTTTTTACGGTTGGTATTTCCCTGACGAGACTTGCATAATCCTGCGATTTTCAAAAGATTTTATGAGTTATGTAAATCTTTGTTCTGCACGGTGCCACGAACTTACACCTGACAAAAAGACACTTATTGCACCTTATGGAACAAATCTTGTTCGTGCAAATAACCGTTTTATCCGTCAACTTGCCGAGTTAGATGTTGATTTTATCGCATATCAGGACGAGGTAGGCGTAAAAAAAACCAAGGTTGACCGTACAAAACGACTTTTTGAAAAGTTGAGGATTGCACATGACAAGGCAGGTCGTTCAGAACTTTGGGCAGATATTGAGCTTTTCGATTTCGAAGGACTTGTTTATAAAAGTGCGTTGTTGCCTGCATCCTTTGAACGCATAAAGAAACAGATTGAAAATGTTGCACCCTATGCTGATAAAATCCTCGGTTATCAATATTTAGGACTTATGAATCCACCCGACTCCATATCCTTTGCAGGACACGAAAATTCCATAACACTATACGAAAATTACAAAGAATATATAGGCAAATAAAATCACTCCACATTGAAAGGTTTGAACCTCTTTTTGTGGGGATTGTTTTGTGTAATTTGGTTGTTATAATCAGTTTAACGATGGGCAAGAGAAAAGCGTTGCAAATGGGGAATGATAGACCCAAAATGCAACGCTTATATTTTTATGACTCTACTTATAAAACCGAATAGTCGTTTAGAATCACTGTCTCTTTTTTATTATGAAAATAATAACTACAATTATAGCCAATAGTGCAACTATTCCGAGCAAGATTTTTAATATATTACCTGTATTAGAATCATCTTTTGTATCGGAAGAATCGTCAACTACTTCATTCTGAATTGTGTCTTCCGGAACTGTAACGTCGGTATTGTTTGGTGTGGCAGGAGGAGTTTCTTGCTGAGTTCCACCTGCAGCGTTATTCTGTATAGTAGAATTTCCCTGCTGATTTCCACCCGTAGTATTATTTTGTGAGTTGTTTATAGTTCCTTGATTTCCGTCCGGAGTATTAGTTGGTGTGTCATCTGGAATTGTTGGTTCTATGACTTCGGGAGGAACATCATCTGTTTTATCATTTTCATTAACAAAAGCGTTGGAACGGATTTTCATCTTGCAAATATCATACACACAAAGTCTAAGTGCATTACCCATACCGATTGGGTCATCTTTATATGCTGTTTTAAGAGCATTTCTTGTTTGTATAGCCGAAATAACATAGAGCATTGTAAGAATACCGCTGTTTCGTGCATAAACTGCAAGAGCCGGGTCAAGATATCCATCACCTGTAAGGTCAATACTTGCGTCAGTAATAACAAAACCATCAAAGCCCCATTCATTCCTTAAAAGGTCAGTTACAAGAGCTTTTGAGCCACCACACCACTGATTACCTATTCTATTGTATGCTGTCATTATACCGTAGGCATTGCCCTCTTTGACAGTAATTTCAAATGGTTCAAGATAAAGTTCTCTAAGTGATTGTTCATTCAACCATGTGTAAAGACCGTTGGACTGTCTGTTTGTTTCCTGGTCGTTTGCAACAAAATGTTTAACAGTAACTATGAGACCTTTTGACTGTGCGCCCTTTGTAACAGCCGCAGATATCTTACCTGAAAGCAAAGGGTCTTCTGAAAAATATTCGTTGTTTCTACCACCTAAAGGACTACGGTGAATGTTGCATCCCGGTGCATACCACACATGAGTGCCAAGTTCAATACCTTCTTGCCCAATGGCTTTACCGAATTCTTCTGCCAAATCATCATTCCATGTACATGCAATAACAGTAGCAACAGGGAATGCAAGACCTGAATCCATATAGAGAAGTCCACCCGGACCCTTGATACTTGAAGGGCCATCGTTGTCTGATGTGGCTGGAATACCGAGTCTGTCAATAGCTGTTGTTTCATATCCGCAGTCACAGATAAGTTCAATTTGTTCTTCAAGTGTAAGCTGGTCAAGGAATGCATCCCATAATTCTTCATTGTCAGCAACATCACTGAGAGTTATTACACCGTCTTCATATACCACACCTGTTTTTGGCACTTCGCCTTCAGTTGTAGGTTCAGGTCTGATATCACTGTTAAGAACTTCTTCTGTTGCCTGATAATTTGTAGGTGATGTAGGATATGTATTCTCAACATCAGCACGTGACATATATGTTAAATCACCTTCGGCAAATTCAAAAAGGTTTTGGATAGCATTGCCTGTATGGCTGTCTGTTTTATATACAACAGTTTTTGCAACATTATATGTAAAACTCTTTTCAAAAGTTCTTATGTCTCGAGCAACATGAATATTGTATTTACCTGCATCAAGAACCCATGCTTCTTTGGTCTTTGAATCATAAGAAGCCATGTCTTCTATAGCATAGGAAAGAGTTAAAACTTCGCTTTCGCCGGGTTCTAATAATTTTGTCTTATCATAAGCGGCAAGTTCAATTGCACTTTTTTCAATTCTACCTTCATAATATGGTGCTGAAAAATAAATCTGGACAACATCTTTACCCGCAACTTTGCCTGTGTTTTTAACTTCCACTTCTATTATAATGTTTTCTTTATCAGCCTTGTAAGATTTAACATTCCAACTGAAATCGGTATATGAAAGGCCATGCCCGAAAGGATACATTACCTTTTCTGGAGCAAAAGTTTCAAAATATCTGTATCCTACATATATTCCCTCACTGTAGTTTACAAAATATTTAGGTATGCCACTGACTCCTTTATATGTATAATTACCAAAGTTCATACTTGATGGATGGTCTTCTAAATTATAGGCAATTGTATCAGCGAGTTTACCTGATGGATTTATTTCACCGGAAAGCACCTTGCCGACACTGTCTGTTGCAACTTCACCGGGAAGCCACATAATCATAGCAGCTTTTATGCTCTCATAATCCTCTAACCATGACATATCCATTATGTTTGATATATTGAATACTACAATTACATCTGAAAATGTAGCACAAACCTTATCAAGCATATTTCTTTCTTCGGAAGTGAGTTTTAAACCTTCAATAGTGAGGTCCTTCATTTCAGTACCAACTCTGCCGATAACAACAATAGCTGTGTCTGAGTATTCTACAGCAGCATTCATAACGGCATCACTTACGTTGCTGATAGGCATTTCAGCCTGACCACCGGAAAGGAATTGTTCAAGCACAGTGCCAACATAATCAAGGAGACCACCGTCTGATTCTGCATCTGTGTATTCTGCATATATATCATAAAGGTCCGGATTATACTCAATACCTGCGTTTGTAAGAGCATCATAAAAGCCAACAGCCTGAGATGCACGCACAGCACCTGAACCTGCTGCACCGGCAAAAGCAAGTGAACAGGAATTTGCACCGAAAACATTGACTTTCTTGTCTTTCAAAGGAAGTACATTGTCTTCATTCTCAAGAAGAACTATGCCTTCTGCCTCTATTTGTTTTGCAATTTCAACTGATTTTTCTGTTGTTTCAGGTGAAATACTGGTTTCAACTGAAATAATCATACCACCACTTGCAAAACAACCTATAGAAGCCGATACTGCAATAACAATTGCAAGCATAACCGCTATTGCTATTTTACAATAATTTTTTCCCTTTTTCATATTGTTCAACCCTCCACATATTGAAATTAAACATTTCTAATATTATACTAACACATAATTTAAACATATACAACAAAAATAATACACAAATTTGTAAAAAACTATTACAAAAATACAAAATATAATCTTCTCATTCATATATCAACATTAAAAAGACATCTCTACGGTATGAATGAGTTACCCATATTATTGAAAATTTTAGATATTTATGGTATTCTAAAAGTGAAAATTAGAAGGAGAGATACGTTGTGGAAAAGGAAAAACGTAAAAAAGGAAAAATGGTTTTGCTTATTTTTATTTCAATAGTTATTGTTATTGCAATTGCAGTTGCAGGTGTTAACCTTTTGTCAGTTCAGAATCTTTTGAAGAAGGGAAATGCATATAATAAGGTTGAATTTGAAAATCAGCTTATTCCCCAAAAGGATGAAAATGGATATTGGTGTTTTACAACTGACGGAGATTTTAAGGTGATGCACCTTACTGATATTCACATCGTTGGCGGTTTTCTTTCAAAAACTGTGGATGAAAAAGCTCTTAATGCAGTTGCAACTATGGTAACGAAGGAAAAGCCTGACCTTGTTATTGCAACGGGTGATATTGCTTTTCCTGTGCCATATAGGGCAGGCACATTCAATAACTATAGCGGCGCAAAGGCTTTTGCAAACCTTATGGAAAGCCTTGGTGTTTATTGGGACGTTACATTCGGTAATCACGATGCCGAAGCGTATTCTTATTTTGACAGAGAATCTCTTGCAAATTTTTATGAAAATGAAGAATACAAATATTGCTTGTTCCAAGCAGGTCCCGAAGATGTTGACGGTTACGGCAATCATATTATTGAGGTTAAAAACTCAAAGGGAATCACTACTCAGGCTCTGGTTTTAATTGACTCTCAGGCTTATGTTAAAGATAACATCATTGAAAGTATTAAGGGAACTTATGATAATATCCATCCTAATCAGGTTGAATGGTACGAATCCGAAATTCAGCGAATGAACGCCGAAAACGAGGGAATCAGTGAAGAAGCAGTACCCGTTAAATCTCTTGCTTTCTTCCATATCCCTCTTGTTGAAATGGACGATGCTTGGACTGAATTTCGTGAAAATGGCTATAAAGATACAGACGATTTCAAATATATTGAAGGAATAATCGCTGAAACAGGCAGACAAGTGTGCTGTGGTTATGGTGAGGATGACCTTTTTGAAAAAATGCTTGAACTCCAGTCAACAAAGGCAATATTCAATGGTCACGACCATGTTAATAATACCACTTTTGAATATAAAGGTATTCAGTTCAGCTATGGTTACAGTATTGACTATTTCGCATATTCGGGCATTGATAAGTATGGCTCACAGAGAGGTTGTACAATGATTACCTGTAAACCTGACAGCACATTCACTATTGATAAATTCAATTACTATTCCGACAGATATGACCTTGAAGGCTTTGAAAAAGAAAAAGTAACAATGCAGTTTGAGGATATTACCTATCAGGTCATACCTGAATAAAAATCTTACATAAAATCTTTATACATAAGGAATGATAAGGTATGGTTAAAGACAAATTAAGTAAAAAGAACTGGTTTATAATTGCCCTCTTTTGCTTTATGGGCGGTGTTGCTTGGAATACGGAAAATATGTATTTCAACACTTTCATCACTAATGAAATATACGTCGATGTGTCACAAACTGCTATCCTCGGTTCTATGGAAGCAACAACAGCGATAGCACGCATGGTAGCACTTTCTGCCGTTGCGGCGGTGCTTACAACATTTATAATGGGTGATCTCAGCGATAAGCTGAAAAACCGTAAGATGTTTATTTCCGTCGGTTACATATTATGGGGTATTGTTACTGCTATGTTTGGTTTCATTACAAAAGAAAATGTAGCAAACCTTTTTAATCTTACTGATGAAGCAAAAATTCTCGGCACTACGGTGTTGTTTATTATTCTTATGGATATAGTTATGACCTTTA
>JAZSKT010000193.1:0-2719 GCA_045534995.1 Candidatus Fimenecus sp. | reverse complement strand
AGCAGAAATAATTGAGGTGTAAATATGAATTTAACATATGAACAGGCAACAAAAAGACTTGAAGAAATTGTTTCAAAACTTGAAGAGGGAACTATTTCTCTTGAAGAATCTTTAGCTTTATATGAAGAAGGTATTAAACTATCTGAATTCTGTATGAAAAAAATCCAGAATGCTAAACAAAAAATTATTGATATAAATGAGGTCAAAAATAATGACTGATATTAAGGAATATGTAAATCAACAAGCTATAACTATCTCTAATAGGTTGGATGCTTTACTTTGTGAAAATATGCCCTCAACTGTTCTAAATGCAATGAAATACAGTATCTCAAATGGTGGTAAAAGAATAAGACCAATACTTGCAATCGAATTTGCAAAAGTATGTAAAGGTGACGTTTCTGCTGCATTAGATTTTGGCTGTGCTGTTGAAATGATTCATACTTATTCTCTTATTCATGACGATTTACCATGTATGGACAATGATGATATGAGAAGAGGTAAACCATCTTGTCATATTACATTTGGTGAAGATAATGCTTTATTAGCAGGGGATGCCTTATTAACAGAAGCTTTTTTGACCTTAACAAATCCCAGAAGTGTTTCAGAGAAGAACATTGTAAGGGCTGTTTCATATCTTTCATCATTTGCCGGAATAAATGGTATGGTTGGTGGACAAGTACTGGATTTACAGTTTGAAGAAACAAATCCAACAGTCGAAGAAATTCTTAAAATGTATTCTTTAAAAACCTGTGGACTTATCAAAGCTTCTTGCGTATTAGGTTGTCTTTCAAGTAATGGTTATGATGAAAACATGATTTTAGCAGCTATTGAATATGCTGAAAATCTTGGAATTGCATTTCAAATTCAAGATGATATTCTTGATATTGAAGGTGATGTTTTATCACTCGGCAAACCTATTGGCAGTGATGAGAAGAATGATAAATCAACTATTGTCAAACATTTTGGACTTGATAAATCAAAAGAACTTGTAAAAGAGTATACAGATAAAGCAATATCAGCTTTAAATGTATTTGAAAATAACACTGAAACATTAAAACAACTCGCATATATGCTTGTTGATAGAAAAAATTGATTGGAGTCATTCTTTAATGGGCTACAAATTTTTAGAAAATATAAAAGCTCCCAATGATTTAAAGAAGCTTAATATTAATGATTTAATTACTCTTTCTGCTGAAATAAGAGATTATATGATTAAAACCGTTTCCAAAAATGGTGGTCATTTATCTTCTAATCTCGGCGTTGTTGAGTTGTCTGTTGCTATCCATAAAGTATTCAATTCTCCAAAAGATAAAATTGTTTGGGATGTAGGACATCAGGTATATGCTCACAAATTGATTACAGGAAGATATGATTCATTTTCAACATTAAGAAAAGAAAATGGTCTATCAGGATTCTGTGCACCAAATGAAAGTGAACATGATACATTTTATAGCGGACATTCAAGTACGTCTATTTCTGCAGCTTTAGGTATTGCGGAAGCAAATAAAAAGCTTGGTAAAAATGATTATACAATCGCTGTAATCGGTGATGGTGCATTAACGGGTGGTTTAGCATACGAAGCTTTAAATAATGCAGGTCGTTCAGGAACTAAACTTATTGTTATTCTTAATGATAACGAAATGTCTATTTCTGAAAATGTTGGTTCTATGGCTCGTTATCTTGCAATTGTTCGTTCTAAACCCGAATACAATAAATTTAAAGCTAAAACTGAAGAAACGCTTAATAAAATTCCTTTAATTGGTTCACCAATCGCTAATTTTGTTTCAAAAATTAAAACAAATATTAAAAATTCCATGTATCAAAGTACATTCTTCGAGGATTTAGGGTTTAATTATATGGGTCCTATTGACGGACATAATATTGAACACTTGTGTGAAGCGTTGAACTCTGCAAAACTTTCTGATGAACCTGTTTTATTGCATATCAGCACAATTAAAGGTAAAGGATATTGTTTTGCTGAAAAATCACCCAGTACATATCATGGCGTTTCTAATTTTGATGTAGATAACGGTGAATGTAAAATCAGTTCAACAAATTTTTCTGAAGAATTTGGAAAAACATTATGTGAAATTGCCGAAAATGACGAAAGAGTTTGTGCTGTAACAGCCGCTATGTCATTAGGCACGGGTCTTAAAGAATTTTCAGAAAAATATAATGATAGATTTTATGATGTTGGTATTGCCGAACAACATGCTGTTACATTTGCTTCAGGTCTTTCAAAAGGTGGAATGATTCCTGTTTTTCCAGTTTATTCTACATTTTTACAGAGAGCATATGACCAGCTTATTCATGATGGAACATTACAAAATCAAAAATTAATTATTGGTATTGACAGAGCAGGTTTTGTTGGAGAAGATGGTGTAACACATCAAGGTATACTTGATGTTTCTTATCTAAATAGCATACCGGGAATAACTGTTTTTTCTCCATTTACTTATGATAAATTAAGGCGCGACCTTAAAAATGCTGTTCAAAATTCAGAAAATCTCACTGCCATCAGATATCCTCGTGGTTGTGAAGTTGATTTACCGAATGACTACATTATCACGGACAATGATTTTGACTATTTTGAAAATGATAATAAAATATTAATAATATCATATGGTCGAATATCCGTTAATGTTATGAATGCTGTGAATATGTTAAAATTTCAAGGTGTTAATGTATCTTTGTTGATTCTCAATAAGATTAAACCAAT
>JAZSKT010000101.1:0-1686 GCA_045534995.1 Candidatus Fimenecus sp. | reverse complement strand
TGGCTACGATCCGACTTAGTGGTGGCGACGCTCCCGGTATGAATGCTGCGATTCGTTCTGTTGTTCGTGCAGCATGTGAAAACGGAATGCGTGTTATGGGTATCAGAAGAGGCTATAATGGTCTCATGCAAGGTGATATGTATGAAATGAACCTTCGTTCAGTTTCTAATATTATCAATCGTGGTGGTACTGTTCTTTATTCTGCAAGAAGTCCTGAATTTAAGACAGAAGAAGGACTTCAGAAAGCGCTTAAAGTTGCTAAGGATGTTGGACTTGACGGTATCGTTGTAATTGGTGGTGACGGCTCATTCAGAGGCGCTCGTGACTTATCTCTTCGCGGACTTCCTTGCGTTGGTGTTCCGGGTACAATTGACAATGATATTTCTTGTAGTGATTACACAATCGGATATGATACAGCTATGAACACTGTTCTTGAAATGGTTGACAGACTTCGTGATACTTCAGAGTCACATGACCGTTGTTCAGTTGTTGAAGTTATGGGAAGACGTGCGGGTTATATTGCTCTTAATGCCGGTATTGCTTGTGGTGCAACTTCAATCCTTATCCCTGAAATTGATTATGACTTCCAGCGTGATGTTATTGACAGAATGAAGAGAACACAGCTGACAGGTAAAAAGCACTTTATTATTGTTGTTGCTGAGGGTATCGGCGGCGTTGAAGAAATGGCAAAAAGAATTGAAAATGAAACAGGTGTTGAATCACGTGCAACAATTCTTGGTCATGTTCAGCGTGGCGGTCATCCAACAGTTCGTGACAGAGTTACTGCTTCTCTTATGGGACATAAGGCAGTTGAGCTTCTTAAAGACGGCATTGGCAACAGAGTAATCGCTATGCAGCATGATGATATTGTTGATTTCGATATTTTTGAAGCACTTAATATGAAGAAATCACTTGACCTTAATATGTATAAGATTGCTCACGAAATCTCTATTTAAAATTATGTCAAACATAGTTCTTATTGGTATGCCCGGATGTGGTAAAAGTACAGGCGGTGTCATACCTGCAAAAACTCTTGGTATCGGCTTTGTTGATACTGATTTGGTTATTCAACAGCGTGAAAAAAGATTGTTGCAGGAAATTATTGACAATGACGGAATTGAAAGATTCCTCGATTGTGAAGCAGAAGCAGTTAAAACATTAAATTGTGAAACTTCAGTTGTTGCAACAGGTGGTAGCGTTGTTTTTAGAGAAGATTCAATGAATCATCTTAAAGAAAACGGAAAAATTTTCTTCTTGAATGTTTCACTTCCTGAAATCAAAAGCAGACTTGATAACATTAACACTCGTGGTGTTGCTGCTGAAAAAACACAGACAATTGATGATATTTATAATCAACGATATCCTTTGTATGAAAAATATGCAGATTATATCCTTGATTTAAATAATTCAAATGTTGAAGAAACTGTTGAAAAAATCTGTAATTTAATTAAATAATATATCGTCTTACGGTATTTTCAAGATAAGTGAAAATTCACCGTAAGGCGATTTTTTTACCTTAGATAATTTTAAAAAAAACAGGCAAATTATTATTGCGACAACAGTCGCATGGAGGTGATAATTTGCATAGTTTAATAAAATTTTTATCTGTAATAAGTGCAATATGTTGTGTTCTGATTTATTCAATAATTTTTTTAGGTGAAAAAATTATTCCTGATAATATAACAA
>JAZSKT010000121.1:0-2160 GCA_045534995.1 Candidatus Fimenecus sp. | reverse complement strand
CACAGTGACGAAGGAATATGTGGATATTTCGAGTCACCGTAACGCAGTATCACGGAAAATTAGCACAAATTATATTGTACCATCCCAGGTAGATACATTTGTAGTGCTTTTTTCCTCTTCATCAAACCAGTGAGTTGTAACTGCCTTTGATTCTGTATAGAAACGATAAGCATCCTTACCAAGACAATGTAAATCACCGAAGAATGACTGCTTGTGACCTGAGAATGGGAAGAATCCAACAGGAACAGGAATACCAACGTTGATACCAACCTGTCCACCGTCTGTATAACGAGCAAACTGACGTGCCCAATAACCACTCTGAGTATAAATCACAGAACCGTTTGCGTATGGGTTGTCGTTCATAATCTTAAGACCTTCTTCAAAATTCTTACAACGCTTGATGCAAAGAACAGGTCCGAACACTTCTTCGTCACCAATTGTCATATCAGCAGTTACCTTGTCAAAGATAGTAGGTCCGATAAAGTAACCGTTTTCATATCCTTCAACCTTAATATCACGGCCGTCGAGAACAAGTTCTGCACCTTCGTCAATACCTTTCTGAATGTCAGCAAGAACTTCTTCGTAATGCTTCTTATATGTAATAGGTCCAAGTTTTGATGTCTTTTCCCAAGATGGACCGACTTTAATATTCTTTGCCTGTTTAACAAGTTCTTCAACAAACTTGTCTGCAATTGCTTCTTCAACTACACAGCAAGTAAGAGCCATACAACGCTGACCTGCACAACCGTAAGCAGAGTTGATAACACCTGCAACTGTTCTTTCAAGTGCACAGTCTGACATAATTAAAGCGTGGTTTTTAGCCTGAGTAAGAGCCTGACAACGCTTGCCAGCAGCTGCTGCACGAGAATAAACCTTAAGACCAACAGGAGTTGAACCAACAAATGTGATGCCCTTAACATCTGGGTGGTCAAGAATTGTATTTACTTCGTTTCTTGAGCAAGTGATAACGTTAATAACACCGTCAGGAACACCTGCTTCTTTATAAATTGCAGCAAATTTCATTGCTGTTTTTGGTGTGAGAGATGCTGCTTTAAGCACCATTGTATTACCTGTTGCAATACAAGTAGGAGCCATCCAACCAAATGGAATCATTGCAGGGAAGTTAACAGGAACAATACCTGCAAAAACACCGAGAGGTTCACGATATTTAACTGTGTCATAACCTGATGAAGCGTCCATAAGGCTTTCGCCCATCATAAGAGATGGAACCTGAGTTGCAAGTTCTGTACCTTCTTTTGCCTTGAGAACGTCGCCTTCTGCTTCGCCCCAAACTTTACCGTTTTCACAAGCAACGCACATTGTGAGTTCTTCCATATCACGGATAATAAGTTCACGAATTTTATAAAGAATCTGTGCTCTCTTGATTGCAGGAGTTGCTCTCCAACCAGGATATGCTGCCTTTGCAGCCTCAATTGCTTCAAGAACTTCGTCATTTGTACAGCAAGGTGCTTGTCCTACAACTTCACCTGTGCTTGGATTGTGAAGATCATACCAGACATCAGTTTTTGAGTCTTTGAACTGACCATTCACAAAATATTGTAATTTTTCTACTGCCATATTTATTTTCTCCTTAATTATAATCCAGAAACCTCATTGATATATTTACGAGCCTTTACTGCATACTCAAATGGATTTGCGATTGCAGGGTCCTGCTCTGCTTCAACAAGAACATATCCCTCATATCCTGTTTCTTCAAGAACATCGAATACAGGCTTAAAATCGATTACGCCGTCACCCGGAACTGTGAAAGCACCTGCACGAACACCCTGTAAAAAGCTCATTTTTTCCGCCTTAACCTTTGCAACAACATCAGGACGAATATCCTTGAGATGCACGTGACGAATTCTCTTTGCATATTTCTTAAGGACTGCCATATAATCTTCGCCACAGTATGCAAGATGACCTGTATCGAAAAGAAGACCGAAAAGTTCAGGGTCTGTATTTTCCATCATTCTGTCAATTTCTGCTGCTGTCTGAACAACTGTACCCATATGATGATGGAAACAAAGTGCAATACCCATATCTTTTGCTACTTTACCAAGCTTATTGATACCACTGCAGAGCATATCCCATTCTTCGTCATTCATAACATATTTGTCATCGAAAATTGAAAGGTCTGTACCCTGAATTGAGTGTCCT
>JAZSKT010000169.1:0-4563 GCA_045534995.1 Candidatus Fimenecus sp. | reverse complement strand
ATTGTAAAATAATCATCAATTATTTTAGCGAATGGTGGTGCAAGATATACCTGTTTAAAGCCAAAATCTAAAAAATTATTTGCATAAGCTATGTCACCTTCACCCAAGAACGATGATATATGAGAGTTCATAATATCTCTTGAAAGAAGTCCTGCAACAACAGCTTCGTCTTTATCCAATATAGGTTTCTGATTTTTGCCTTCCCTAATCATTCGTGTTCTATACAAGGGAGCATTATTTATCATATTAGAGCCATAAGGAACTATCCCACGCTCATTTGTAGCATTTAACAAGGGAACATTAGCATCATTCGGTGGGTATGGATTTAAAGGGAGTGCCATCGGGTTAATCTCTGTTGCAAATTTAGGTGGAATACTTATAGCACCTTTAGAAGCCGCCATGATAGCTAAACTAATACCTGCCTGTACCAATTTTGCTCCGAGGTCAGAAGTTGCCCATGTGCATTTAGGTAAATTTGTAATTTGCAGTGCGTTTTCCATGCAATCATTTTTATTTGTATAGAGGGTTTCTGTGTCGTAAGTTCCTTGCAAATTATCTAATCACACCTCATCCATAACAGGGTTGAGTGCATTTCCGTCTGTAACCAATTTAAAATTAATGGTTGACGGATATTTAAAATACTCGTATTTATATTCTCGTGTTTCACCTTGCTGATTTGTTCCAATGAAGAAGCAATAAGGATAGGTAAACATTTTATTGTTCTTCGGTGCGTAATTACCAAAGGAAGTAGGTCTATAATTCGACAAGGTATATGCAGGTCGCTGACATAAATCCAGAGAGTCTTCCCTCGTATTCAATGCGGTCGTTGTAGGCTTTGGAATAAATTCATTCGGACACATATACATAGCAACGACGGTATTCGCTCTGTTTAATACGGATAATACTGTTAAATCATGTTTTATTTGCGAAACATTATCCAATCCATAAACTTTTATATCAGCGTTATGCAATACTCCACCAAAATATTCAGCGTTTGCGGGGGAAAGTGGTGTACCTTCACCACCTTCAATTTCAGCGGTTGCGACCATGACTATCTTCCAATTTGTAAACCGACCTGTTAGGCTATATGGTGAAGTTACATACTGTCCAAGTTGAACATCTTCGGGAACTACATTACTTCCGATTGTATCTGCTGTGGTATGTTGTCTGATTATGAAACAATCTTCAAACTTATCTTCTGGTGTTTCGTTTGTTCCTGTTTGCATTAACCATGTTTGAATAACATCTAAGGTATAGCTTATTTCTGTCACTTCATTATTTATATAATCAACGGTATCTATAAAGGCATAAAACCATTTATTTTCAAAATTTGCGTTTTGAAAAGCAAGATAATTACAGTTATATATTTCCTCATACCTGCATTGAACTCGAATGGTATTTCTGTTCACACGCTGATAACTATAACTGTTAAGAGATTTTACTAAATTTGGATTTCCAATGCTATGAAAGTATGAAGTCTGGTCTTGCGTGCTTGCAAAATACAGCGTGTTAGTGTAGCTGTCGTCAATGGGTATATTTCGATATATTTTGACATTCGTGTTAGGTATTATATATGCCATTTAACCACCACCTTTAGGGAGGTGGGAGAGAGTATATTTCAACTCTCTCCCTTTTGAATTACGCAACAGTGATAGTTGCAGTATCGGACTTAGTGCTATCAATTACAGAAGTTGCAGTTACGGTAATGGTATCGCCTGCAATAGCGTCAGTACTGATAGTGAGAACACCAAGAGGACTAATGGTTGCTTCTGCTTCATCAATGACAGGATAAGTGTCAAAGGTAACAGCGGCATTATCGGCTACATTATCAACAAGCCCCTTGTCAAGAGTAATGCTCGTTGTAGTGTTTGCAGTAATGGTGTAAACATTAGTGGTATCAGAACCAAAATGTACCGTTGCTCCAATAAGAGCAGACGCAACAATAGTTGTACCGTCAACAGGAATGATAGCCGTTCCTGCGGTAACAGCAGAGCCACCACCATTTACAAGAAGTCCTGTGGGCTTTGCTCCTGTAAGCGTCCAATCAACAGCTTTGCTTGCAAAGTTGTCGGTGACTACGGTTGCACTCAGAAGAATACTCTGACCACGACCAACGGTAGCAGAAGCAGGAGAAACGCTTACACTCGTAATAGACGGAACGCCAGGAACATATACCACGGCATTTGCAAAAGGAGAAACCGAGAAGGTTTTCCATACATGATACCAATAGTTCCAATACAGACCTTCTCCGTTATAGTTCTCAGTAAAGTTGTAGAGATTATCAAAAATCATAAACCAATCTTTATCAATAAGAACAGCGGGAATTGCATTGAGTGCAGCCTTTTCAGGGGAAGTAAGAGGGACAAAATTCTTATCGTTTGCGAAAAGCTGTGCAAGTCTGGTATCGTCAAAATCACCGAAATTATCAACAAGAACTCTATGTCCCATAAATTCAGCTTTGCTCATATTGAAAGCGGAAGCAAGAACTTCAACATCCATACCTGCGTCAAATTCAGAGTTCACAATGATATACTGATTTTCTTTCGGGGTGAAAGTGGTTACGCCTGCAATATTGTATTTAGTCTTAGGAAATTCAAGGTCGTTGGATACGCCCTTAATCGTGGAGACAATAGCTTTCATATTGCTTGCCTGTACGGTTGCAATCTGTTTCGGATAAAGTTCACCATTGAGGATATGCTTTGCGAGCATATATTTCATAGTCTGGAACTCATCATAGTTTGCACCAGAATACATAGCGTCAACTATCTTAGCAATAAGGTCGGTTATACCCTGCCAAGAAAGAAAAGCCTGTCTCAGCTGTTCCTGCTGAATAGTAGCCTTGTAAAACTTCTGATAGTTCAGAATATGGAAAGCAGCTCTTACATCGGGAATTTCTCTTGCAAAAACCTTATTCTCTGCAACGGCAGGGTCATATTCAAAAGGTTTCGCAATATTTACGAAAATTTCTTCAATGGTTTCACCAAAATCAAGTACGCCCTGTTTGAAAACATTCCACGGATTACTAAACATTTTGGAAGTAAGGATTACTCGTCCAATTCTGTTTACAAGTGCGTTGAGGAACTCATTCTGCAAAGCAGGAAAGTTCATAATTACTGCACCAATTTCACGGATAGAACCGAGGTCGTCCGTTGCCGCAGGTACATAATCACGGTAATTTGCAGTCGCACTGTTTCTTATAGCATTAAGTATATCAACAGCGGAACTGCGAAGAGAAACATTAGTGGGTCTGGTAGGCATTGTTCATCGCTCCTTCTTTTCTTCAAATAAATCTTCTACCATTATATTTTCAGCGGTAATCTCAGGCTCTTCATCTTTGCCACTATCGCCAGAATAATAATTCCTGCTATCACCACTAAAAAATCTGTGCTTATAACGAAGTTTCCATGCTTCGTCAAGTTCGTGATACTTCTTTTTCCAATCTTCACCGTCACCGTTTGCCCTACTTTCAAGGTCGTTGTAAGTGTCGGTCATATCTTCGAGAAAAGCAATACCTTCTTCGCTCGTGTCTCCTTTAAGTCTTTCGTTAAGTTTGTTGAAATATTCTTCTTTCTTCAAAATTGCCATTTGTCTTTCACTCCTTTACTAAAATAAATATAACCATATAGGTAAACGAGTTTCATCAGTTGCTGTTGGCGTGGGTGAAGGCGGTGGGGGATTTCCTGTTAAAATCTCATATATCTGTGAAGCATAACTGTAACGAGTAGCTGTGTTCAAAACTTGTGGCCCTTCATAGCCTGTGAGAAATGCCAATGTAGCGTCATAAATATCGGTAATATGTTGATAATCGTGACCGTCAATATCATCTACCCACGATAAAAAACTGCCACCTCCATATTGCTGTCTTATTCTCATTACAGCGGCATATTCAGTAGGATATGTTTCTGCGCTCCACGCTGACGGACGCCATAAATCACTTACCCATTTCCTTAAACCTAACGGTCTATATGCTGAAGCTATAACTGCACCGTTCTGGTCATTGATAAGTGTTAATACTTGTGCCGTTCCGTCGTCTGGTGTTGCGGCTATGGTTTGTTCGGCAGTTGAGTAGTTAGGTGAATAACCTTTTCCTTCATAATACTGATTTATGAAGTTGATATATCCGTCTGGCGTAGGTTCAAGAAAATTATTATAACCTAAAATATAGTTTCCTATATATCCTGTTGTCCAATCACTTAAACCCTGTGCAGGAGTAAACTGAAATAATCCGTACCCATTTTGATAACCTACTGTAACAGCATCACTCTCCCAACGCCACGGATTGAAACCACTTTCAGCAAAACAATTAGCTAACACACCTATTATAGCTTCATCTGTTGAATGTAACTCACTTTTAAATAAGTTCCATATCATTACCATATTGTCATAGGCTTCTGTACTATCTATATCATACCCACCAAGTGGTTTTGCGTGCCACGCCATTTAATCACCCTTCTGTAAGAGCTTTTATGAAAGCGTCTACAATGTCGCTGTCTCAACCTTCATTTCTCATATCATCAAGAGAGGAATATTTATTGATGAGATACATATTAACACCTTCGAGAT
>JAZSKT010000134.1:0-3440 GCA_045534995.1 Candidatus Fimenecus sp. | reverse complement strand
AAGACCGCTTGGCCTCCGACTTAGAACAAGAAAGCATCGCAAAGAAACTCCAAGTGATGAGTGAAGATGTAGAAAAATACGGTGACAAGAAAATTATCGCAGGTGGCTGGTATATGCTTTATGGCAGAGAGGTTGTATATCTCTTTGGTGCAAGTTACAAGCCATTTATGAAATATAATTCACAGTATCTTTTACAGTATGAAATGATTAAATATGCCATCGATAACGGCTATGACAGATTCAATTTCTATGGCATTGACGGAAACTTCAATGAAGATTCAAAGAACTTTGGTTTATTCGATTTCAAGCGTGGTTTCAACGCTGATGTTCACGAGTTAATCGGCGAATTTGATTTGGTTATAAACAAAGGAAAATTTACACTTTACGAATCAATTTTCAAAGCATATAAGGTTATGAAAACGGTTCAGAAAAAGTTTATTAAATAATAAGGTTGAAAATTATGTATCAATTCAAGGCAGACATTCCTGTAATGGAATTTACTGAATTTATTGAAAATTCATCTTTTGCACCTATTCAGCAGACTCCTGAATGGGCAAAGCTTAAAAATAACTGGAAAAGTCGTTTTTGCGGTATTTATAATGATGACACACTTGTTGGTGTTGCGCTTATTCTTATCCGTACACTTATGCCGGGCTTCAACTATGCTTACTGTCCACGAGGACCTGTAATGGATTTGACGGATACTGATGTCATCAAGGCATTTTGTGACGGTGCAAAAGATTTTTGTAAAAAGAATAATATTTATCTGCTCAAAACTGACCCTGCCATTGTGGTTAACAAGATTTTACCGCCAATTCCTGTGGACAAATTCTTTGACCCATTTGATTTGGAAAGAGGCAAAATTGAGTTTGACAATCTTGTAAATAACGGTTTTGAGCATAAGGGTTTTGTTAAAAATCTCGGTGATGCAATTCAGCCTCGTTTCAACGCTTTAATTCCTTTAAAGGATGCAGACGGAAAGCCGCTTTCAGCACCTGAATTCAAGAAAAACTATAAGCAGAAATTAAGAAAGTATTTAGGTAATTTCCAACCTGCAAGAGGTCTTTTCTATGAGGGTGCAGAACACACACCTGAAAACATCGCTCTTTTCAAAAAGATTTTAAGCAATACAGAAGAAAGACAGAACATATCACTTAGAAGCGAAGATTACTTCACATTACTTGCTGAAGCATTCGGTGATAAAGCGTTTTTTGCATTTGAAAAATGCAAGGTAAATGATTACATCTCAAATCTCCAGAAGAGATTTGAAAAAGAGCCTGATATGAGGGACAAAATCACCGAACAGATTGCAGATGCTAAAAAGGTACTTACTGAAAAAGGCGAAATCGTACCGCTTGCAGCATTGCTTACTGTTTATCCGCCAAACAAAAAAGGTGTTAAAATCGCAGAATATTTATACGCAGGTTCTGACCTTCACATATTCCCGTCATTTTGTGCAACACTTTGCGGACTTTGTGAACAATGTGTTCTCACGGTTGAAAACGGCTGTGATTTCCTTGATTTAGGCGGTCTTTCAGGCACACTTGACGATGGACTTTATGAATTTAAAAATCAATTTAACCCTATTATCATTGAATATGCAGGTGAATTTGATTTAAAGGTCAACAGCTTCAAATACAGCATTATGGAAAAAGGTTTGCCAATACTTAAAAAAGTCTATTCAAAATTGAGAAAGTTAATTAAGAGATAAAAAATCCTCATTCAGTCAAAGCGATTGAATGAGGTTCTTTTTTTATGTAGTTTTTGCTTTCTTTTTCCTTTGCCACTGTATTAAGAGAGTAATTATTGTTAAAACTACAGCAGCCAAGAATAAAATCATTTCGAAATCTATTAACTCATTAGTATGCTCAAAATAAATATCCATTAAAGGCTTTAAAAATTCGTACGAGGCTAAATCGTGCATTCCGTCATAATGTTCTTTGAAATCTACTTGTATTGAATACATTTGACCTCTATATCCCTCGAGAATCCAAGAGAATATGAAGAATCTCAATGAACTTACAGGGAAAAATAAGGCAACTGCTATAATGGCAGTTATAACAGTAACAATTTTAAGTGCTGTGACAGTTTTTTCGGAAACAAGCACTATAATCTGGTCACAAGTGACTCCCGATTCCTTTTCAATATACTTGAAAACTGCCATTTTCACCTCGGCACTTACTCTTTCTTCAAAAGTTGGTGCATTATCGGGGTTTAGCGCTACATTATCTTCAAGGGTGACGCCATTTTTAATTCGTTTAATTGCCTCGTCTGTATCACTATAAAGGAAATAGTCCACAATTGAATGAATCTGGGTTTTTATGGCTGTGTTAATAAACTTTGATGAAAATGCCTTATCAATAGCAAAATCCGTAATAGAATCTGCAAATGGAAGTAAAAGGTTTGTTAAATCCGTAAAAGGATTTTCTTTTATATATTCCTCAACTTTTTCAGTTACATAATCTTTAACATACTTTTCTAAAGTAATCTTTTCATTGTCCTGAATAAATGTTAATGTTGCTAAATCCATATTATCAATTTGAGTATTGAACTCATCAGAGACGAGATAATCTCTGCCAAGGCTGATAAGAGTTATACCAACAAGGCCTAAAATCGAAACAGCACTTATTAAAATGGCAAGCAAACCCGAAATAAAGCTTAAAACCGCAGATTTCTTTATCTTCATAATACCACCTAAAAAATAATGCCCTGCATCGAGAATGATACAGGGCAGATTTTCAATGTACTGTAAAATTATTCAGCTTTTTCTTCCTTTTTCTTGTGGAAAAGAATTTTGTCAACAGGGAAATAAAGGAAGAACTGAACTGCTGAGCAAATCATTGTTGCAATATTCTTAGCCAATACTTCGTCACACCATTCAAAGTTTACAAAAACACCTTTAAGTGTTGGATTAAGCCATGCTGAGAAGAAAATAAGACCAATTGTAAATACTATGTAAATTGGAAGAGCAACAGCAACATTTGCGCCTGAATTGAATGTCTTTTCTTTATTTACGAAGAAAGCAACAATCTGTGCGATAATGTTAGCAACGTTACTTACGATAAAGTATCCAAGTCCACCAACTGCAACAGGATAAACGAATACCCACCAGCTGAAATCCTGTGAATAAAGTTCTTTAATTGCAGGAATAAGCTGAAGTGTGTTGAGAAGTACAAACTGAACAATCATTGCAAGAAGGCTTACAACGATAAATTTAACGAACTGCCAAGCTGTAACAAGAAATGAGCCTTTTTCTTCGGCTGCCTTGTCAATGTCTTTTAATACTGCCATAATAACATTCTCCTTTTTATAACCAGATTATGTATAAATAATATCACATAGAACACTATAAGTCAATAAAGAAAGTCCAAGAGTTTTACCGCTGTTGTGTAAACTCTTATTATTCTTTTATAATAATTTATTTATTATTTTATTATTAT
>JAZSKT010000136.1:0-1650 GCA_045534995.1 Candidatus Fimenecus sp. | reverse complement strand
TCCCGGACCATTTGAAAATGAAAAAAGTGTTCAAGTTGCAGAACAAGTTATCAGACCGACAGGTCTTCTTGACCCTGAAATTTCAGTTCGTGGAACTGATGGGCAAATTGATGATTTGATTTCTGAAATCAATATTCGTGTTGAAAAAAAAGAACGTGTTCTTGTAACAACGCTTACTAAAAAAATGGCTGAAAATCTTACGGATTATCTTTCACAACACGGAATTAAGGTCAGATATATGCATTATGATATTGATACCATTGAACGAATGGAGCTTATCCGTGACTTGCGTTTGGGCGAATTTGATGTTCTTGTGGGTATAAATCTTTTACGAGAAGGTCTTGATATTCCTGAAGTGTCATTAATAGCAATTCTTGATGCTGATAAAGAAGGATTTTTGCGTTCGGAAACTTCACTTATTCAGATTATCGGTCGTGCAGCAAGAAATTCAAATGGTCATGTAATTATGTATGCTGATACTGTTACAAATTCTATGGAAAGAGCAATAAGCGAAACATATCGCCGTCGTGAAATTCAAATTGCATACAATGAAGAACATGGAATTAAACCACAGACTATTACAAAAGATGTTCGTGAAATTCTTGAAATATCAAGTCGAGATAAATCAGGTAAGAAAAAGATGAGTAGAGATGAAAAGCAGAAGCTAATTATTCGTCTTACTGAAGAAATGAAAGCAGCTGCAAAGATTCTTGAATTTGAACATGCAGCATATTTAAGAGATAAAATTGAAAAGCTTAAATCGGAGAAATAAATGATACATGATAAAATTATTGTAAAAGGTGCAAAAGAAAATAATTTAAAAAATATTGATATTGAAATTCCAAGGGACAAGCTTGTTGTTTTTACAGGTCTTTCTGGTTCAGGAAAATCATCATTAGCTTTTGATACTATTTATGCTGAAGGTCAAAGAAGATATATTGAATCATTATCTTCCTATGCACGAATGTTTTTAGGACAAATGGAAAAGCCTAATGTAGAATCAATTGAAGGTCTTTCACCTGCAATTTCAATTGACCAAAAGACAACATCAAAAAATCCACGTTCAACTGTGGGTACCATAACGGAAATCTATGACTATTTCCGACTGCTTTATGCAAGAATAGGCATACCTCACTGCACAGTGTGCGGCAGAGAAATCAAGCAGCAAACTGTTGACCAGGTTGTTGATAAGGTGCTCAGTCTGCCTGAAGGCAGTAAAATACAAATACTTTCTCCCATTGTCAAAGGCAGAAAAGGTGAATATGTAAAAGAGCTTGACAATATCAGGAAATCGGGTTTTGTCAGAGTCAGAATTGACTCCATAATTTATGATTTGTCAGAAAAAATCAAGCTCGAAAAAAATAAAAAGCATAATATTGAAGTTGTTGTTGACCGACTTGTTATAAAAGACGGCATCAAGTCCCGTTTGGCAGATTCAATAGAAACAGCCACAAAACTCTCAGACGGTTTGCTTGTTGTTGATGTAATAGGGGAGCAGGAGCTTACATTTTCTCTCAACTATGCCTGTCCCGACCACGGTGTCAGCTTTGGTGAAATTACACCCAGAATGTTCTCTTTCAACAGTCCCTTCGGCTCGTGTAAGAAATGCTCGGGTCTCGGTGTGTTTATGGAGATTTCACCTTCGCTTAT
>JAZSKT010000146.1:0-2167 GCA_045534995.1 Candidatus Fimenecus sp. | reverse complement strand
GATGCCTGTAATTATGACAAGTGCATATCAGGTTAAGCGTCGTGTATATGATAAAAAGAGTATGTTTTTTCATCAGAATAAACCTGGACTCAGTACGGCAGAGAGTATTCTTCGTTCAATCCGTCCTGATAAGAATTTTACTGATGATGAGGCGAAGCTTCTTGATATATGTATGATTCTTCATGCGGAACACGGTGGTGGTAATAACTCAACATTTACAAATCGTTGTATTACATCAAGCGGAACAGATACATATGCTGCAATTTCAGCTGGTATTGGCTCACTTAAAGGTCCTCGTCATGGTGGTGCTAATATCAAGGTTTATAAAATGGTTGAGGATATGAAAGTCAATATCGAAGATATTACAAACGAAGGGCAGGTTGCCGATTACATTACAAAGATTATGAATAAACAGGCAAATGACGGTTCAGGTCTTGTTTATGGTATGGGCCACGCTGTTTATACACTTTCTGACCCTCGTGCAGTGATTCTTCGTCGTTATGCTGACAAGTTCTCAAAAATTTGTGGAAGAGAAGATGAGTTTAAACTTTTGAATCTTATTGAGGAGCTTACTCCTGAACTTTTTGCAAAGCACCGCGGCATAAATAAAAAAATGTGTGCTAACGTTGACCTTTATTCAGGTCTTGTTTACGATATGCTCGGTATTCCTCAGGATTTATTTACACCGATTTTTATGGCTGCTCGTATGGCAGGTTGGTCAGCTCATCGTATTGAGGAACTTACAACAGGTGGCAGAATTATTCGTCCTGCATACAAGAATGTTACAATTCCTCGTGAATATGTTCCTATGTCCGAACGTATTCTTCGTACAAAGGGAATCCAGTCTGAATATATTCCAATAGAAGAAAGGTAAGGGCTCTTATGAAATTTATCGGAAGATTTAAAAAAATCAATCCAATACTTCCTCTTTATATTATCCTGGGATTATTAGCAATAGCAGTTCCGTTCAGAACATATCAGTTACTTTTTATTACCGAACCTGCAACGGGATTTTATAAAACTGTTGATTGGTCTGTATATTTGATTTACGGTTTATCGGCAGCAGTAATTGTCGTATCATTTCTGCTTGTGAATTTTGCAAAAAACGTGCCTTCCTCAAAGGATAATGTCCTGAAGAAAAGTACTTTTTTGGCTATAACATCAATTCTTTTTGCAATAGGAATACTTATTGATTCCGTACTTTCTTTTTCTGCGTTTTTTAATGGTAAATCAGGTGTAGAAAACACAATTCCTGTATTGATGGAAGCTGTTTTTGGAGTCCTTGCTGTAATATACGTTCTTTTGTTTGGCATTTCGCATTTTGACGGAAAAACAATATATTCACAGCGCAAGTTTCTTGCGTTAGCGCCATTGGCATGGACAACAGGCAGAATAATTATAAGATTTATGAGAAAAATAGCATACGTAAATATTGCTGATTTAATGCTTGAAATATTTTTACTTGCATCAATGATGATTTTCTTCCTTGCATTTGCAAGAATTTCATCAGGAATTGCAAACGATAAGTCTATGCGTTCGCTTTTCAATTCAGGATATATCTGCATTTTCTTCTGTGCACTTGCAAATATCCCAAGACTTGTCATAAGCCTTACGGGTAACGGTCATCTTATTCCGACCGAATATCCTTTTTCTGTCAGTGATTTAGCCTTTGCACTTTTTGCAGGTGCATATATTGTCAATGCAATGAAAAGAGCAACCGTTAATGACCATGACGAGATTTATATTGACGAAGAAGTAAAATAATCAGATTAAGAAAGTTTGTTTTGATTTATGGTTTTTCTTAATAACGTATTAACCGCATTTACTCAGGTTGTAATTCTGTTTCTTATTGCTATGGTTGGCTTTATCTGTCATAAGGCAGATATTTATACCGAAAAAGCATCAAGACTTACAACAAATTTACTTTTCTATATTGTTGCACCTGCAATTATCATTCGTTCATTCTGTGGAATGGATTATAATCCGGATGCATTAAAAAGTTTGTTGTTGGCACTTTTTGGCGGTATATTCCTTCATCTTGTAGGTATTGTGATTATTCCGTTCTTATTTAATAAGGGTGATAAGGCGACAGCATGTATATTTAAATATGCCTGTGTTTATGGCAATGTTGGATATATGGCACTTCCTTTGGCACAAGCAGTTTTGG
>JAZSKT010000154.1:0-7933 GCA_045534995.1 Candidatus Fimenecus sp. | reverse complement strand
AGTTTTGTATCTGCAACAAAGGGAGCAAATCTGTAAATATTTTCACAAACAGGCTCATAGTTATAAGCATCTGTTCCGCCCATTACAAGAAACGGTGTAACAAGATTTTTACTGTTCTGTGCTTCTGCTAATTCCCTAATTGTCTGAAATGCCTTTGAGTCTGTTGGTGAAACCTGGGAAGATTCTTTACCCACAAGGAATTCCACATCAATATCCTTATTTCCTACGCTGTCACGGATATGTTGTTCAACATCCTTAATTGTAACACCGGGCATTGTGCGGAAATTAACAGTAACTGATGCTTTTTGCGGAAGAACATTAAACTGTGGACTGCCCTCTGCCATTGTAACTGCTGTACAAGTACGGATAAGAGATGCTGCCGCAGGAATTTTCTTCATAATTGCAAGAATTACAGGTTGTAAAACAGGAGCATTCACAAGAATTACTCTCAACGGATAACCTGCATTTTTACCCACACGCTTAAGAAGCTGTTTAAGATAATCAGGCATTGTTGCCTTAAACTGATGATTTTCAATATCTTTGATAACATCTGCAAGTTTACCCACAGCAGTATGTTTTGGTGGTTGTGATGAATGTCCACCTTTTGCATTAACACTTACTTTATAGTTTACACTACCTTTTTCAGCAATACCAACGCCTGTGAGGTTAATATCAAGAAGTTTGCCAAGTTTCACAGGAAGAATTGCACCACCTTCGTCAAGGACTGCTTCAAGATGAACGCCTTGTTCCTTAAGGTATGCGGCAATCTGCTTTGCACCGTTATCAGGTGCTGCAACGACCTCTTCATTATGACCAAGACAGATATATACTGTTCGTTTTGGCTGGAATCCTTCATTAAGAAGTTCTTCCATGCACTCCATAACAGCAATAAGGTGATTTTTCATATCCATAGCGCCTCTGCCCCAGATAAATTCACCGTCGTTATATCCGCTGAACGGTTCGTGTTCCCAATCCTGTTCTGTTCCAGCAGTTATAGGCACAACGTCCTGATGAGCAAGCATTGCAATACCGTCAAGATTGGGGTCTGTACCTTCCCATTTGTAAACAAGACTTGCATCCGCAACCTTTGTCTTTGTCATATTCTTATGCACAAGCGGAAAGCGTTCTTCTAAAAATGCGTGGAATTTGTCGAACTCCGCCCAATCTACAAGTTCTCTGTCATAGTTGGAAATTGTCTTAATTTTAATTGCATCACTTAAATCACGACAATACTTTTCCATATCAATCATTTCAGGAGCGAGTTTTTCTGTTTCTGTCTTTTTCTCCTTAAAGAAAATTGCACGGATAAGTGTTACAACGATAAAAAGACCAAGTAACGCTAAAATGATACCTAAAATTTTCATATTCTTCACCCTCATATCCTTAAACAAAATAATACAAACTATAGTTTCTTTAAAAAATACGAAAATATTTTTTCTGTAACAACGAAAAACCGCAAGACATACGAGTGTATTTCGAGGATTTTTGAGGCAGTTACAGGGAAAATAGGTCGTGTTTTATGTATTTTTATCTACCTGATGGAATGTTTTAAGGTTGCCTGTTTTATTGCTACGCTTGTCAAGTTCTGCCATAACATCTTCTACAGCAATTCCCTCGTTTGCCATCATAACAAAAAGATGGAAAATAAGGTCGCTGATTTCACCAACTGTTTCTTCCTTGTTTCCGTTTTTTGCAGCAATAATTGTTTCAGAACATTCCTCGCCTACTTTTTTAAGGATTTTATCAAGTCCTTTTTCAAAAAGGTAGCAAGTGTATGAGCCTTCCTGCTGATTTTGTTTTCTTTCAAGTATTGTTTCGTAAAGATTTACTAATGTATCATTCATATTATTTAATCTCCTTAAAAAAACAAGATTTACTGCCTGTATGACAAGCAGGACCTATTTGTTCTACTTTTACGAGTAATGTATCGTCATCACAGTCGCCGTGAATGGAAATCACCTTCTGAAGATGACCTGATGTTGCACCTTTGTTCCAAAGTTCCTGACGAGAACGACTCCAGAACCAAGTGTAACCTGTTTCAAGTGTTTTTGCCATTGACTCCTTATTCATATAAGCAAGCATAAGAACTTCGCCTGTGCTTTCTTCCTGAATTATAGCAGGAATAAGGTCTGCTTTCACAAAATATTTATCAAGGTTCATTTCACTCACACTCCTTGATTGCATCTGACAGATTTAAAGTGCCACTATAAATACTTCTGCCACAGATAGCACCGTACATATCAGCCTTTTTAAGGTCGATAATATTGCTTAAATCCTTAATTCCGCCACTTGCAGTAATATTGCAGGAAACGGCTTCGTTAAGTTTGATTAACTGTTTAAGATTTGGTCCTGAAAGCATACCGTCACAGTCAATATCTGTAAAAATAATATACTTTACACCAAAATCTTCCATGCGTTTTGCAAGGTCAATATAGTGAGTGTCACTTTTTTCTGTCCAGCCTTCAGTTGCAACCATTTCATTCTTGGCATCAATTCCAACAGCAATTCTATCACCGAACTCCTTACAAGCTTCTTTTACAAGCTGTGGATTTTTAAGTGCAGCAGAACCAATAATTACTCGTTCAATTCCGTTTTGAATATAGAAATCAACGTCATTCATTGTGCGGATTCCGCCACCGACTTCAACTAAAAGTCCGCTATTTTTGGCAACATCAAGGAAAATATCGGAATTTATACGAACACCGTCAAGCGCACCGTTAAGGTCAACCATATGTATCCATTCTGCACCTGCTTTTCTAAATCCCTGTGCAGTTTCCATGTAACTGTCAGCAACCTTACCTGCTGTCGCAAAGTCCCCTTTATAAAGGCGGACACATTCTTTATCTTTTATATCTATTGCAGGAAAAATTATCATTTATTATAAAGTCCCCTTTGTGGAAAGTGTTTTATCTGTTTTTTCGGTTGCAATACTCATTGCGTGACCGAATGCTTTGAAAATTGCCTCGGCAATGTGGTGAGAATTATCACCGTAAGGTGCACGAAGATGAAGTGTTATTTTTGCATTATCGGCAACTGCACGGAAAAATTCAACGCACATACAAGCATCAAAATCACCGCATTTTTCCTGTGGAAAATCCGCTTCAAAAACTGTGTATGCACGGTTGCAGATGTCAACGGCACAAAAGCCGAGTGCCTCATCCATTGGTACAAAGAAACTTCCGTAACGAACAAGATTTGATTTGTCCCCTAAACACTCAAAAAATGCCTGACCTAAAACGATACCGATATCCTCAACAGTATGGTGACAATCAACCTCAATATCCCCTTTGCAAGTAACTGTCAAACCATAACCTGCGTGAGTTGCAAATGCAGTAAGCATATGGTCAAAGAATCCAACACCTGTATCTATCTTTACTTCACCACCGTCAAGGCAGAGAGTCAAGTTAATATCGGTTTCTTTTGTTTTTCTATTGATTGTTGCAGTTCTCATTACACTTCCTCCAACACTTTTTTGAATTTTTCAAGCATTTTCTCGTTCTCGTATTCTGTACCTGCGGTAATTCGCAAGTAGTCACCCATATTACGGATAATAATGCTGTTTTCTTTCATTTTATTGAATATTTCCTTTGCATTTTTTACTTTTATAAATACAAAGTTTGTATTTGTTTCGTATATTTTTTCGATTTTATCGCTCTTGATTTTAATTAATTCATTGTAAAGTTCTTTTCGTGAATTTACAACTGTTTCAATGCACTTGTCAATGTATTCAGGATGTGAAAACAACACTTCACCGAGAACTTGTGACACAGAATTCACATTGTAAGGTGATTTTACTGCACGAATAACATTTGTAAGTGTCTTATTTGCAACTGCAAAACCAAGACGAAGTGCTGCAGAGCCAAGGGCCTTTGAACAAGTCTTTAAAACAATAAGATTATCAAAGTTTTCAAATTCACCCAAAAGACTTTCGTCATCTGCAAAATCCATATATGCTTCGTCAAGGACAACGAGAGAATCAACGCTGTTTATGAGTTTTCTAACATCATCTTTTGTGACGATTCTTGATGTTGGGTTACAAGGATTTGAGAAAATCACAATTCTCACATTTTCCTTGTTTGCAAGGCTGATTACATCATCAATGTTCACATCAAGATTCTCATCTTTTTGATACTTAATGCTTTCACATTCTGCGATTTCAGCATAAAAACGGTACATTGAAAAATCAGGCTCAAGAGTTAAAATCTTATCACCTTTTTGCAAAAATGCATTCATTATAACTGAAATTATTTCATCAGAACCATTACCCGCCGTTACACAGTCAGCCGGGACGTTGAAATAATCCGAGAACCCTTTCACAAGTTTTGTTGCCATTGGGTCAGGATAACGATTCAATGCAGAATTTTTTAAAGCCTGTACCATTTCATCTTCAATTTCCTTTGGGAAAGTGAGAAATGACTCGTTGGCATCAAGACGGATTTCATAAGTACCGCTGATTGGCTCATATGGTGTTAAATTTTTTACTTTTTCGTTAAGTTGGAACATTTTTAATCCTCAAATCTAACCTTTATTGAATTTGCATGGGCGGTCAAGCCCTCTGTTTCTGCAAGAGAAACGACCTTGTCTTTACACTCACGAAGTGCATCTTCTGTATAGTAAATAAAACTTGATTTTTTAATAAAACTGTCAACTGACAATGGTGAGAAAAATCTTGCAGTACCACTTGTAGGAAGAACGTGGTTTGGACCTGCAAAATAATCACCCAATGGTTCAGGAGAATAGTTCCCAAGGAACACACTACCTGCATTATCCATTCTGCCGATATATTCCATTGGATTCTGGACACACATTTCAAGGTGTTCAGGTGCAAGTCTGTTTGCAAAATCAACCGCCTTATCCATTGTGTCACAGATAATAATTGCGCTGTAATCCTTAAGAGATTTTTCAATGATTTCTTTTCTTGAAAGAGTCGCACACTGTCTTGCCAACTCTTTCTTTGTTTCCTCTGCAATTTTTTCACTTGTTGTAATGAGAATTGCAGAAGCGAGAACATCGTGTTCAGCCTGACTCATTAAATCAGCCGCAAGGAATTTAGGATTTGCAGTTTCATCGGCAACAATTAAAATTTCACTTGGACCAGCAACCATATCAATATCAACTGTACCGTAAAGAAGTTTCTTTGCAGTAGCAACAAAAATATTACCAGGACCTACAATTTTATCAACCTTAGGAACAGTTTCTGTTCCGTAAGCCAAAGCTGCAACTGCCTGTGCACCACCCATTAAGAACACTCTGTCAACACCTGCAATTTTTGCTGCTGCAAGAATGTCAGGATTTGGTGTACCGTCCTTTGATGGTGGAGTTACCATAATGAGTTCCTTAACACCTGCGATCTTTGCAGGAATAGCGTTCATAAGAACACTTGACGGAGATGCAGCAGTACCACCGGGTACATAGAGACCAACTCTTTCGAGTCCACGGACACGCTGTCCCATAATAACACCGTTTTCCTTTGTTGTGAGCCAACTCTGCTGTTTTTGACGAGCGTGGAAATCACGGATATTCTGGGCTGCATCTTCCAAAGCCTTTACGAAAAATGGGTCACACTTTTCGACTGCCTTGTCGATTTCGTCCTTTGAAATCTCTGCTTGCTGTGGTGCTTTTCCGTCAAATTTAATTGTGTATTCCAAAACGGCTTTGTCACCGTTTGCTTTTACATTTTCAAGAATGTCAGTAACGGCAAGAGTAACCTTTTTGTCAACCTCACCACTACGTTCTTTAAGTTGTGCGATAAGTGCTTCATCAGCCTTACCGTCTGCAAAAACTGTATTTATCATATTATCAATCCTTTGAAATTACTTTTTCAATGTTTTCAAGGAAACTGTCAATTTCCTCACGACGAAGTTTCATACTTGCCATGTTCACGATTACTCGAGCAGAAACAGGCATAATCTTTTCTTTAACTTCAAGTCCGTTTTCCTTGAGTGTTGTACCTGTTTCAACAATATCCACAATACCGTCAGCAAGGTTAAGAAGCGGTGCAAGTTCAACAGAGCCTTCGATTTTGATAATCTTGACATCCATTCCCTTGCCTTCAAAATATGCCTTTGTGATATTTGGATATTTTGTGGCAATTCGTTTTGTATTAAACCCGTCGTAGAAATCTACACCTTTTTGAGTAGCAAGAGCAAAATCACATTTACCAAGATTGAGGTCTGTCATTTCATAGAAGCTTTTTCCGTTTTCTACGATTGTGTCCTTACCTACAATACCAATATCACATACACCGTGTTCAACATAAGTAATAACATCAGCTGCCTTTGCAAGGACAACCTCATAGTCACCTGCTGTGAGAATAAGACGTCTGCCTTTGTTGATAAGCTCGTCACAATCGATGCCCATTTTCTGGAAAAGTTCAACACTTTTTTTCTCAAGACGACCTTTTGTAAGGGCAATTCTTAATTTTCTCATAATGTTTCCTCCCTTACATCTTCTGAAACTATGCAAATTTTCTTAATACCTTTGCCGATTGCATATTCTTTTGTTTCTTCGAGAGTTTCAAAGGTGCTGTTTTCACAGTAAATTCCCTCTGCACGAAGATTTCTTGAATATTCAAGCGCTTTAACTATATTTTCCTTTTCGCCAAAGACGATAATTTCAGGAACTTTTTCATCATCAAGCTCATTTCGTGAAAGCATAACGGTTGCAAGAGCGCCTGTTTCAATACCGAAACCTGTTGATGGCATATCTCTGCCAAATTCAGCACCAAGGCTGTCATAACGACCACCTGAAACAACTGAAATACCGCTACCCTGCAAGTAGCCTTTGAAAATAATTGCTGTGTAGTAATTTGTACGATTAACAAGACTTAAATCAATAACCACTTTATCAGAAAGACCTGCATCACATAAAAGTATGTACAATTCCTTTAGGTAATCAAGGCTTTTTTGCCCTTCATCACCTAAATCAATCTGCTTTGCCTTTTCGATAACCTCAACACCACCGAAAAATCTTGGGAGGTTGCGAATACAGTCTGTTACATCTGATTTACCGATTTTATCAAGAATATTGTTGAGTGAAACAAAATTTCTTGACTCAACACAATCGTATATCTCACTTACTGTTTCATCACTAACATTAAGTTTTTTACAAAGTTCTTTAAAGAACCCTGCATGACCGATTTCAAGTTTAAAATCAGCGGATGTGCAACTTTCAATAGATTCAACTGCAGTTGTGATAACCTCTAAATCCGCACGGAGTCCGTATGCACCCATAAGTTCTATACCACTTTGTGTTGCCTCGTCATTTCTGCCTGTAAGGTTTTTCTGTCTTACAAAAACATTCTGATTATAATAAAGTCGAAGTGGCAAGCGAGCATTCTGAAAACGAGTTGATACAAGTCTTGCAATTGGAAGTGTTGAATCAGGTCTTAACACCAGTAATCTGCCGTAAGAGTCAGTTAAGCTGTATAAATCTTCAGGGTTATAACCTGAACTTTCACGATTGAATACATCGAAAAATTCGATTGTAGGTGTCATTACCTTTTCATAGCCTTTTGATTTGAATACAGAGGAAAGTCTTTTTTCTGCACAACGGATAGCACGGCTTTCCTGGGCCAGATAGTCTTTTGTTCCCTCCGGAGTAATTTTTGAGTAATTTTTCATTAGAAAATATCCTTTTTCTTGTTTTTTCGCTTTAGTGTGCTAATATGCTACCATAATAAAGCATATTAGTCAAGTAAAATAATATACAAATATGTTAAAATCCAAAGAAAGAAATCTGTGCAGTTTCTGGCAAGTCGCCAAAAGCACCGATTTCCTTGAGTGCAGTAACAACGGCACTTGAAGCACCGGTCTTTGCTTGGAAATCATCAACAGAAACAAAACTTCCGTCGCTTTCATCTCTGCCTTTTACAAGTGCTTTTGCAGCATTTTCACCGACACCTGACAAAGCAGAAAACGGCATTCTTACTTTT
>JAZSKT010000132.1:0-6699 GCA_045534995.1 Candidatus Fimenecus sp. | reverse complement strand
ATTTCAAATAAATGAAATACGGAGGAATTTTCCATGACAGAAACAAAAAGTCAGCACAATTTTTATCTGAGCGAGGAAACAAGAAGAATGCTCAACACAATCAAGGCATTCAGAGGCGATGCAACCATTGATGATACTCTTGCATATATTGCATCAGTGAAAATCAATGAAATTCTTGCAACCCGTTTCGGGTAAAAAATCGCAAGCAGCGATTTAAGGTTATAAAAAAGCACAGAAACGGCATCTTTGCGATGCCGTTTCTGCTTTTAACAAAACACTATAATAAGGAGAACAAGTGATTAAAACCAAATCGTCATTAATCACAGTATAATTATGACATCCTCGTTCGGAAACAAAAGCAAAACAGCCCTCTTTTTCAGAGAGCTGCTTCGCCGTATAATTTAAAACAAGGAAGTGGAGATTTTTCCAAGATATCAAGAAGTGCTGTTATAATTATGACTTCCTGAATCAGAGATAACGTTCGTTTTTTCAAAATCAGCTTTTATATAAATTCTGTCCCCGAATGTCACACTTGCAATGCTGTTCGGGTCAAGAAGAAGATAGCCTTCTCTTTTAACAAAGAATTGATTTTTCTGTAATTTCTTCATTGTCCGGTTAACAGTCTGAATGCAAAGACCTGTTTCTTCAGCGATTTTCCTTTGAGTTGTTCTGATTTCATTCCTGTTATTTGTATTTTTAATCAGATACAGAACAACAAGCAGATTCTTCCCTGATAGATTATCCAATTTGGGGATAAAATTTTTAATCCAGATTTTTCTCCATACATAACAATGTGCAGATTTTTTACCGTAAGTGGATTTTGTACTGAAGTAAGTTTTTGACAACTGTCTGTTATCCTTGCCGTAATACACGAGCATAGGATTGAGCATATACATTGAAATATCGATTTTTCTTATAAAGTCATTTTTTCTCAGGATAAGCAATGCATCGTTAACAACATCTTCACTCACCTTTATGTAAGAAGCAATCATCTTTGCTGAATAATAAAACATATTTGATTTCTGACGGGTATTTGCAAGAATGAAGTTTGCAACCTTTAATTGAGATGCAGTTAATTGCACAAGGGTATCAAACAGCGGCTCTACCCACACCTTTACCCAGTTGGCATCAAAAGCGACATATTCTGTTGTGGCAGAAAGCACCTCGCCCGTTAACTTGTCGTAAGCGATTGTGTTTTTCGGAATACAGATTGCAGTGTTATTTTCGTTCATTTTCATTTCTCCTTAAAATTATTTTTGTTATGATTTTTAGCGGTGTCAAATTATGAAAAATCACCTTTGAAAATAATGGAAAATCATTATATATAGCCATTCTTCATTTTCGACTCTTAACTTTTATCTATAGTCCGGTTTTCATAAGGAAAACCGCCTTCTTTCATAACAAAATAATTATGACAGGGCATATTCAAAAAAAGCCCTGTCATTTTAAAAGAAAGAAAATTTTTTATTATATATACGACTGCAAAGGCAGTCGTTTTTTTGCTAACGAATGAGAGATGTGGATTTGAGATGTTGAGTTATTGTTGTTCAACAGATATGTTTTTTTATTTTTCGACTGCATAAGTAGTCATTTTTTTTGCTTATGAATGATGGATGTGGATTCGGGATGATAAATCATTGCTATTCAAAACAGAAATATTTATCTTTTAAAAGGAAAAAGACGACATCGTATTGATGCCGCCTTGAAAATTATAATGTCCTCGGATATGCCTGAATGTAAAGGTCAAGCAATGTGGACAACTTTTCAACTTCGCGTCTGAGATATTCATATTCAGAAATATCGAGTTTATCTTCAAAAGCCTGAACATTAGAAAATTCCTCATCGTTATAGATAACCTTATTTTCTACAACCGACCTGAACTCTGAAACCTCTGAGATTCGCGTTTCGATTTTGAGTACTCCAAGAGATGTATGAAATTCCTGAATATCGACTATTTTTGTTTTCATTTTGTTGCACCTCCTATACGAACATCAAATCATCTGCATTATCGAAAGTATCAAAAATGATTCTTGCTCCGATTCGAAAGCCTCTTATGAATGCAGCTGATTCATTAAGTGCAAATGCAAATCCATAATCTTTAACATACTCATCAAAAAGCTTTTTTTCGTCCACATCAAGACGATGAGAAAGAATTTCTTCGGTTACAGATAATCTATCCCATACTTTCTTGAAGTTTTTATCCTTACAAATTGAATCATTACAGGGAGCGATATTTCCATGAAACAATTCCTCGATAAAGTTATTCTTCATTGCAATCATTCTCCTGAAAGTAAGCATCCCTTGATTCGAATTCCTCAATTTCTTTGAAAAGTTCAGCAAGGTTTTCTAAGCCCATCGGATAACTTTGATGTATGTACCGATACTGCCCTGTACGCCCATCGTGAAATCGGATGTAAGCGATGTCATTTTCAAAAATGATTGAATAGAATGAGCCATTTTCATCCTTGTTTGTTGAAAGTTTGATTCTACAAATAGATTTGTCCATTATAAAAAAACTCCTTAAATAAAAAATTAAAGCGAAGTCTTGATAATCCAAAACTTCACCTTTAATTTAATTATGATTTATATTGTAAACAACAACGGATTTTTATGATGATTACAGAAAATATAATATTATTGACTTATAAGGTTAAATGTGTTATAATTTCATCAGAATCAGTATATACTAAAAAAAGGGAGTTGTTTTTATGCAGTTTTTTGAATATCTGCTCGATAAATTCGGTACAAATGAACCTATAATGTCAACTGAAATAGAGTTTGAAGATTATTCAAAACCGTGGATATATAAACAATTGAATGCTCTTGTTGCTGAAGGCAGACTTATGCGCTTTGAAAAGGGTGTTTATTATATTCCGACAGAAACAGTATTCGGCAAGAGTTTGCTTAACCCACGTAAAGTAATTGAAAAGAAGTATATTTCTGACGGTAACGATACAATCGGATATTATTCCGGGGTTACATTCCAGAATCAACTGAGGCTTTCCACTCAGATGTCAAATGTAATTGAAATCTATACAAATAATGAAACATCAAAGACCCGTGATGTGTTGGTCGGCAGTCAGCGAGTTCTTCTGCGCCGTGCAAGAACAAAAATCACCGGTTCAAATGTTGCAGTGCTCAGTTTTCTTGAGCTTATGAATGATACATCACCTGCATTTCTTGATGATGAACGGAAAGAGATTATTCGGGACTTTATAAAAACAAACGGGATTACCCGTAAAAAAATCACCGAGTATGCACCGGTGTTCCCTGATAAAGTGATGAGAAATCTTATTGAAAGTGAGGTCGTTTACAATGTTGCACCATAACAGAGAAACTTTTGAACAGGTTATTTTAAGAGTTGCAGAAGATAAAAAAATAGCACCTGAAATTATAGAAAAAGATTATTATGTTACGCTGTTCCTTAAAAGAATAAAGGAATTGCAACCTAACCTTATTTTCAAAGGCGGAACATCTCTTTCAAAATGCTATAAACTTATAAATCGTTTTTCGGAAGATATTGATTTGAATATTGAAACAGATGCAAAGCCTACCGAAGGACAAAGAAAAAAGCTTAAAGCAAACATCGTTTCCGTAATTGAAGAATTCGGTTTTGTGCTTTCAAATCCAGACAAGGTACACAGCAGAAGAGATTATAACAAGTATATTATTGATTATCCCACGGTATTTTCTTCTGACTATCTGAAGGAATATCTTGTTGTAGAAACCGCTGTGTACATCAAGGCATATCCTTGCAAAGAAATGCAGGCAACAAGCATTATTTATGACTATCTGAAAGAAAACGGATATGATAATCTTATCGAAGAATATAATCTTGAGCCGTTCAGTGTTAATGTTCAGGCTGCAGAGCGGACACTTATTGACAAACTGTATGCATTGGGGGATTATTATCTTTGTGATGCGGTTCAGGAACATTCACGACATATTTATGATATATACAAATTGCTTGATATTGTTGAAATGAACGACGATTTAAGAATGCTTGCAAAATCTGTTTTTGAGGAAAGAAAAGGTCATCCGAACTGCCATTCTGCAAAGGATGATATTGATATGAATAAACTTCTTCAGGAAATTATCGATAATGAAGCTTATAAAAAGGACTATCAAGACATAACCGAAAAAATTGTATTTGATAATATCGACTACTCAACAGCAATCAAGGCACTACAGACTGTTGTTGACAGTAATTTATTCTGATATTACAAGGTGGATTTATGAGTATACTTACAACTGCAAGCGGAAAATCAGTTTACCGTGGATATGAATATTTCTTGGAAAATAAGGTTTTATCTTGCAATCAGATTAATGATTTTGAATATGAAGGTACTGTTAATGGAACTGCTCAAAATCCGTATTCTGTGCATCTCAATCTTAAAAAACCTAAAACTTCAACCTGTGACTGTCCTTTTGCAAACGGACTGAACATATGTAAACATATGGTAGCTGTTTTCTTTACTGCTTTTCCTGATGAAGCAGAAAATTATAAAAGACAGCTTGAAGAATATGAAGCTGAAGAAGAACAAAGAGAACAGGAACTTGAGGAACTTTGCGACAGGGTAATTGAGCGTGTACATAGTATGGCGAAAAATGATTTAAAGCAAGCATTGTTGCAACTTCTTTTTGAAGGTCCTGAGTGGCAATTTGAAAGATTTATTAATGAGTATATTGAATGATAATTGAAATACTCAGCAGGATGGTTGAAAGGGAACAGAAATGGATAAAAAAACAGCAATACAATATATTTTAGAAAATGCACGGCCGCTTGAATTAACAATTTACAAATATTTCTTTGAGAATAAATCAAACCAAGCTGTTGCTGATGAACTTTCAAAATTTCAAAATGCTGACGGCGGTTTTGGTAATGCTCTTGAGCCTGATTTTTTCAATCCTAACTCAAGTCCTATTGCAACAAATGATGCGATAATCACTCTTTCCCGTGTAAACGCAATTGACAGAGATTCCAATATTGTAAAAGGAATAGTCAGATATTTGGAATCCCACGATTCTTTCGATGAAGATAAAAAGCGTTGGCTGTTTGCAATAGACAGTAACAAAGATTATCCCCATGCAATTTGGGGGGAGAAAAAAGGAGACGGCATCAGCAAGTTTAATCCGTCAATTTCTTTGGCTGCATTTATGGTTTGCTACGGTAATCGCGCTCCTCTTTATGAAGAAATTATAAAAGAGGGGTTTGAGTATCTTGAAAATGGTGAAGATATCAGCGGAGATGATATCAATTGCTATCTGTTGGCATACGAACTTTTGTCAACAAACAGTATTAATGATATAGTTGATTTAGATGTTTTCAAAGGCTTTTTATGCAAAGCCATTGAAAATTGCATTTGCAAGGATATCTCAAAATACGGTGTTGAATATGTTCCGATGCCATCCGTTATCTTTGCCGGCACATACTTGGACTTTATTACACCCGAAATCAAACCGTTAATTACTGCGGAAAAAGATATTTTAGGTAAACTGCAAATGGAAGACGGCGGTTTTGATATAACATGGAAATGGTATACTCCGTATCACGAATTTGAGCAAGCAAGAGCTTGGTGGCGTCCTCGCATTACTATTGAAAAACTTCTTTTTAATGAAATTATGATTTGAAATTTTATAAAATCATATATGAGGGGTAATTATGATTTACAGAAAATATGAAAGCAAGGATATTTCTGCTATAAGGAATATTCTTGAAAATGACTTAGGTTACAACTGTGAACTTGACAAACTGAATAACCGTGTTGATGAAATGCTGAAACGAGGCAATTATCAGATTTTTGTTGCCTGTGACGGTGATAATGTTGTTGGTTACATAGGTTGTGTAAGTTATCTTGCATTTGAACTCGAAAATGAGGGTATGAAAATTATTGCCCTTGCCGTTTCAAAAGAATATCGCAGAAAAGGCATCGGCACACAGTTACTAAAAACAGCAGAACAATGGGCAAAAGATAATAATATTGAGATTATTCTTCTCAACAGCGGTTTGCCAAGAGAGAATGCTCATGCATTTTATGAATCACAGGGTTATTTCAAAAAGAGTTATGGATTTATAAAAAGATTATAATCAGGAGGTTTTAATATGAGTTATATCGGCGATATGAGAAAATTTGTAGGTCATGCACCTATTATGGCAGTTGCAGCAATGGCTATTCTTTACAATGAAGAAAAAGGTATGCTTCTTGAAAAGAGAACAGATACAGGAGAATGGTGCACTCCCGGCGGAGCTATTGAACTCGGTGAAACCTTGGAAGATGCTCTTAAAAGAGAAATCAAAGAAGAAACAAACCTTGAATTCAGTAATCCGAAGCTGTTTGATATTAAGGCAAACGTGCATATGGTTTACCCAAACGGAGATGAAGTGTATTACACCGATGTTGTGTATGAAATCAATGATTTTTATGGTGAATTAAAACACGACGGCGAAAGCACGGAGTTAAGATTTTTTGATATAGACAATCTTCCCGAAAATATAATGCCTACACAAATCGGGTATATTGAAAGTTTTGTTGCAATGAAGAATAGGTAAGAATTTATGAATATAACATACAAAACAACAAAAGATTTACCGAATGAACAGCTTTATAAATTATTTTCAGCTGTTGATTGGGCAGATGAAAAATCAACGACACAATCAATGATTGATAATTTTAATAAACCTTTTATCAACTCAACGAT
>JAZSKT010000245.1:0-4523 GCA_045534995.1 Candidatus Fimenecus sp. | reverse complement strand
AGGTAAGCCGTCTTGAAAAAGGTGCTATCAGAAAAGTAAAAGAATTCTGAAAGATAACGCGTCAACGAGCATATTATGGTATGAGGTGTTTATGTGAACTGTTTTATAACTGATATGCGTGAAAAGGAAGTAATAAATCTTCAGGACGGTTGCAGACTCGGAAATGTGTGTGATGTGGAATTTGATACTTGTTCCGGCACTATTATATCAATTACCATTTTCGGAAAAGGCAAAATGTTCGGTCTGTTTGGAAAAAGTGATGACATCAAAATTTGTTGGAGCGATATCAAGGTAATTGGTAACGATACCATACTTGTGGATATTGTTCTTCCTGAACAAAGCAAAAAACAAACAAATGACGGCATATTCGAGTCTTTATTTAAACACAGGTAAGTATCTTGAAAAGGTGGACTTTATGTGGTACAATAAATAAAAAGTATACAATTTATTGTATCGGGGTGTAAAGTAAATGAACAATAAAGTAAAACTTACTATTCGTGGAACAAACTATTATATCAACACTGATGAAACGGTTGAGTACACAGAAGAACTTGGCAGAAAAATCGACCAACGACTTTCTGACCTTTTAGACAGTGGTCTTAGAATTTCTATAAACCAGGCTACTGTGCTTGTGGCTCTCGAAATGGCAGATGCTCTTTCAAAAACTCTTGACGAAGTTGATTCATTACGAAGTCAGATGAAGGATTATCTTGAGGATTCTGCAAAAGCAAAGTCTGAAAGAGATTATTACAAGCGTGAACTTGAAAGAATCAAGACAGAAGCAAAGTTTAAAAATGACCAGATAAATCTCTTTGCAAAGGCAAAAAATGATGAATAAAATAGAAATTCTTGCCCCTGTTGGCAGTACCGAATCATTAAAGGCTGCTGTGTTATCCGGTGCTGATGCGGTTTATTTTGGTTTAGGCAATTTTAATGCCCGAAGAAATGCGCAGAACTTTTCAGACACAGAAGTAGAAAAAGCAATTGAATACTGTCACAGTAGGGGTGTTAAGGTGCATATTACTCTTAACACCCTTATTAAGGATACGGAAATAAAAGATGTAGTTGAAACTGTAAAGCATATTTGTAGAGTAGGTGCAGATGCGGTTATCGTTCAGGATTTAGGTCTTGCAAAGGTCATTAAGACAGTTTGTCCTGACATAGAAATGCACGCTTCAACACAGATGAGTGTAGGCACACTTGAAGGTCTTTATGAACTGAAAAAACTTGGCTTTACAAGAGCGGTTTTACCAAGAGAATTAAGTTTTCAAGAGATTAAATATCTTTGTGAGCACTCCCCTATTGACCTTGAAATTTTTATTCACGGTGCGCTTTGTATGTGTGTATCAGGTCAATGCCTTATGAGTGCGGTACTTGGTTCACGAAGCGGAAACCGTGGACTTTGCGCCCAGCCTTGCCGTTTACCGTTCAAAGTGCAAAAAGGCACAGGACACGATTTAAGCCTTAAAGACTTGTCACTTATTGAACATATTCCCGAACTTTCAGAAATGGGTATCTGCTCATTTAAAATTGAAGGCAGAATGAAACGACCTGAATATGTAAGCGCTGTTGTTTCTGCTTGTAAAAAGTCAATAGATGACAAATACACATCTCTTGTGAGAAAAGATTTGTCCGATTTGTTCTCTCGTTCAGGATTTACCGACGGATATTATGAAAACCAACTTGGGCGTGATATGTTCGGTTTCCGTGAAAAGGAAAATGTTCAATCTGCCACAAAGGAGCTTTTCTCAAAGTATGCTTCCATTTACGAAAAAGAACAGGCAAGATTTAGCGTTCATTTCACTTTCCATGGCAAAATCGGTGAAAAGGCCACTCTTACGGCAAGTTGTAACGGACATACTGTTTCAATACATAGTGGAATGCTCTGTGAAGCGCCTATAAACAGACCGATTTCAGTTGAGAGAATAGAGGATGCACTTTCAAAGTGTGGCGGAACACAGTTTACTGCAGAAAAGATTGAAATTTCAGGTGAAGTTGATTATTCACTGCCTGTTTCTGCACTTAATTCAATGAGAAGAAGTGCCTTGGAATCCCTTGAAAATCTAATGTCGGGACAAGTTGACAGAAAACTTTATTCTGCACCTATTCCAACGGATATTTACTCAAAAAATGAGAGAAAAATATATTGCAGATTTGACAATGTAAATCAAATTCCTGAAAATCTCCAGGCTGATTTGATTTTTGTGCCTTTAGGTACTGATGACAAAATCGTTAAAGATAAAAAATACGGAATTGAACTCCCTCACGGAATGTTTGGCAACAGCGAAAAGGTTGAGAAAATGCTTTTGGAATCTTCTGCCGAAATTTGTCTTTGTCATACACTTGATGCTGTGGCAATTGCGAAAAAATGCAAGAAGAAAATTGTCGGTTCTCCTTCGCTCAATGTTTTCAACTCACTTTCAATGGACACAGTCAAGGACTTGAGAATAAGCGAGGCGATTGTTTCCAACGAATGCACCGTTGAAATTTTCAGAAAGATTTCTGCACCTGTCGGGAAAGGAATTACCGTTTACGGTAAAATTCCACTTATGCTTACGAGAAATTGTCCCGTTAAAAACGGAAAAACTTGTGCAGAGTGCAATCGTGAAAGCGAAATTACCGACAGAATGGGAATTAAATTCCCTGTTAGATGTCATATGGGATATAGCGAAATTCTCAATTCACGACCAATTTATATGGCTGACAGGCTTCACGAAATCCCATACTGTGACATTCTGTTCTTCAATTTCACAACGGAAACAAAGCAAGAAGTTGCAGAAGTGATGAACGCATATTATAATGAAAAAAAGCCTCAAGGCGAATTTACCCGAGGACTTTTATACAGAGGTGTTGAATAATGATTTTAAATATAAAGAAAGTACGCGCAAATGCAAAAATACCAACAAGAGGTACTGTTGGAAGTGCAGGTCTTGATTTATATGCTTGTATAGACGAGCCTATCACATTAAAAAAAGGTGACACGGCTGTTATTCCTACGGGAATTGCAATTGGCCTCCAAGACCCACATTATGCAGCATTTATCTATGCGAGAAGTGGACTTGCAATCAAGCACGGAATTGGACTTCTTAATTCTGTTGGCGTTATCGACAGCGATTATCGTGGCGAAGTATGTGTAGGTGTTATAAAGCAAACTGACCCTGAATACACCATTCAGCCATTTGAGAGAATTGCACAGATGGTAATCAAACCCGTTGAATTACCTGAATTGGTTGAAGTACAAGACCTTGACGAAACTGACAGAGGTGCCGGCGGATTCGGTTCAACTGGAACAAAGTAAGTGCAGAGTGCAAAACGCAAAGTGCAAAGTGACTGATAGATAGTAGGGGACGTCGACTCGGCGTCCCGTTTTTCGTTTATTCGCACACTTGGTTCAGGCTGCCGTGGTCGTCAGTCCTACAAAAAAATACTGCGAGCCGAAAGACACGCAGTATTAGGTCAAAAGAAACTATTTCACAATTTCATACATTTCACTTGCGGTTTGCTTTGTGGCATGTTCGGTGACATTGAGAACTTTATATTTTGTCACCTTTTCTCCGAACTGAATTTCGAGGATGTCGCCCTCTTTAACATCATAAGATGCTTTTACAACTCTGCCACCAACACTTACGTGACCTGCATCACATACTTCATTAGCCACAGTTCTTCTTTTAATTATTCTTGAAACTTTTAAAAATTTGTCTAATCTCATATTGGTCACCTAAAAAACAAGGGTCGCTTTTGGCGACCCCAATTTTTTTACAAAAGTTAAATTATTTAACAGCTGCTTTGAGTGCTGCGCCTGCTTTGAATGCAGGAACCTTTGTTGCAGGAACTGTCATTGTTTCGCCTGTTCTTGGGTTACGAGCTGTCTTTTCTGCTCTTTCACGAACTTCAAATGTACCAAAGCCGATAAGCTGAACTTTGTCACCATTTGCGAGTGCGTCTGTAACTGATGCGAAAACTGCTGCTACTGCTGCGTCAGCGTCTTTCTTTGAAATGCCTGCTTTAGCTGCTACTGCTGCTACGAGTTCTGTTTTGTTCATTTTTGTATTCCTCCAAAAAATTTTTATCTTTTTTATTTTAAAAAGAACCTTTGTCCTTTTTAGCCAAATCCCATAACTTGTCCAATGTAGCCAAGTCTGTATTTTTCATATCCAAGCCCTGTTCACTTGCCATTTTTTCAACCTTACTGAAACGGTCAATAAACTTGTCCGTTGAGTTTGTAAGTGCTTCTTCACTATCAACCTTCACAAATCGTGATACATTGACAACGGAGAAAATCAAGTCACCAAGTTCCTCGTGGATATTTTCCTGATTGCCCTCTTTGTATGCTTGTTTTAATTCAAGAAGTTCCTCGCTGATTTTATCGAAAGCACCGTCAGCATTGTCCCAGTCAAAGCCAACTTTTGAGGCTTTTTTCTGTACCTTATCGGCACGCATAAGTGCGGGGAATTCTGGAGGAATTGAAAGCATTGATTCAGTCTGCCTTTTCTGCTGTTTTGTACGCTTTTTGATAATGTCCC
>JAZSKT010000049.1:0-15591 GCA_045534995.1 Candidatus Fimenecus sp. | reverse complement strand
AAATAACAATGTATTTTTTATGTCATTTTTCTGCAAAAGTAAAACTCCCTCGTTCAAATGGAGTAAAATCATATCTTTAATTACATTGCTTCTGGTGTTGAAATGCTGAATGTTTCAAGAATGTTTGTGATAACATTCATAACACAAGTGCACAGGTAAAGACGAGCCTGCATAAGTGCTTCATCGTCAACTGCAACACGACAAGCATTATAGAACTTGTGGAAAAGAGTTGCAAGGTCAATACAATAACGAGTAATTTTTGCAGGGTCATAATTCTTTGCTGAATTTACGATTTCGTCTGTGAGAGATGCAAGATGACGAATAAGCTCAATTTCTTCAGGAGCTGTAAGGAGTTTGAGTTCATCCTTTGTACAATCACGGACTGTTACACCATCAGCCTCGATTTTACGAAGAATACTGTGAATACGAGCATTTGCATACTGACAGTAATAAACAGGATTCTGTGATGACTGTTCAACAGCCAAATCAAGGTCAAAGTCCATCTGTGAGCCGGGTTCTCTCATATTAAATAAGAAACGAACTGCATCAACAGGAATATCTTCAAGCAAGTCAACGAGTGTGATAGCCTTACCTGTACGCTTACTCATTCTTACAACCTCGCCGTCTCTTGTCAGACGAACTAACTGCATAAGAATAACATCAAGTCTGTCACTATCAAGGTCAAGTGCCTCAAGAACACCTTTCATACGAGCAACATGTCCGTGGTGGTCAGCACCCCAGATGTTAATTGCCTTGTCAAATCCACGAGTAACGAGTTTGTTCTTGTGATAAGCAATATCAGCTGCAAAATATGTTGGGTTACCATTCTGACGAATAAGAACATCATCTTTAAGCTCAAGTTTGTCAATTTCTTCTTGAGTTTTGCCCTGTCTTGTGAGCATTTCTGTCTGCACTTTGATATTGTTATACCAAACTGCGCCGTCTTTTTCGTAAGTCAAGCCCTTATTTGTAAGGTAGTCGATAACTTCTTTAACAGCACCGCTGTCGTGAAGCTGGCTTTCCTTAAACCAAGTCTTGTATTCAATACGATATTTCGCCATATTGGCTTTCATATTGTCGATATTCTTTGGAAGAGCAAATTCAACGAGAGCCTTTCTTCTTTCGTCTTCGCTCTTATCCATATATGAGTCACCGTAAACATCGGCAAACTGCTGTGCTCTTTCCTTAATATCTTCACCGTGATAACTATCTTCAGGAAGTTCTACTGCATCTTCACCCTTAAAAATCTGTTGGTAACGGATATCGAGTGAAAGACCGAATTTTTCAATCTGGTTACCTGCGTCATTGATATAGAATTCACGCTCAACCTCATATCCTGCCATATCAAGAACTGCTGCAAGACAATCACCTAAAGCACCGCCACGAGCATTACCCATATGCATTGGTCCTGTTGGGTTTGCAGAAACGAACTCAACATTGATTCTCTTGCCTTCACCGTAATCACTTCTGCCGTAATCTTTGCCCAAAGCCTTAACATCAAGCAAAATATCAGCATAAAAGTCCTTTGAAAGTGTAAAGTTCACAAAGCCTGCACCTGCAACTGTGCAAGAATCAAAGTATGTTCCGTCAAGTTCAATGTATTTAGCAACTAAATCAGCGATTTTTCTTGGTGCGCAACGGAAAGCCTTTGCACAAACAAATGCAATATTTGATGAATAGTCACCGTTGTCACGATTTGCAGGAACTTCAATGTTAAATGCAGGAATAGGCTCTGCAGGAATTTCGCCTTCACTTACAGCCTTACCAAGTGCATCAACAATAAGTGTATGTAATTCGTTAGTAGCCTGTTTAACTAATTTTGACATCCTTTATTCTCCTTATTTTTCTTCAATATATATAATCATAGTATTTTCTGATACAAAACCATTGTTGAAATCAAGCGTGTATCTCATTTTGAGAACTCCGCCATTATCATCTCTTGACCAATCTACCTGATTTCCGTATATTCCCATTGTCAGCTCACCATAAGGTGTTCTGTAAAAAGTATGATGACGGACATTCTTTTCAACCATCATTTCAGAACTGAACTGACCGCTTCTCACAATGCTTACTGTGTCATTTCCAAAAACAGTAATTGTTGTTTCTTCGGGACCTGTTTCTTCATTATTCTCAATATATTCAATTATACTTTTATCTTTTTCACAAGTTAATGTACCTTTAACGGACATTTCGCCTGTATTGTCACCATTTTCTGTTCTTTGTTTGCTGACAACTCTTATAACTGCGTCTTTTTTCACTGTGCAAATTCCTTTTCCCATTTTTCAATCGCAAGAGTGCAAAGTTTATCAATCAAATCACCGTATGAAATTCCTGCCTTATCCATAAGCATAGGATACATACTGATGTTTGTAAATCCCGGAAGTGTATTAGGCTCATTTAAAAGCACAGCCCCGTCGGAATATCTTACAAAGAAATCTACACGGGCCAGTCCTGAACAGCCCCAAGCCTTATATGCTCTGACTGCCTGTTCCTGAACTTCCTTTATTTTATCTTCACCTATTCTTGCAGGGATATGAAGTCCGCTGTCAGACTCATATTTTGCCTCAAAGTCATAAAATTCATTACTTGGTTCGATTTCACCTACTGCACCTGCAAACGGCTCGTCATTACCCATAACAGCACATTCAACTTCCGCACCGAGAATTGCTTCTTCAACAACAACTCTTGAGTCAAATTGGAAAGCATAATCAAGTCCACGCTGAATTTCCTCACGCGTTTTTGCCTTAACGACACCAACAGATGACCCTGCATTTGCAGGTTTGATGAATACGGGAAGACCTAAATATTCTTCACATTCTCTTGCGAATTCTCTGCCACGATGCTCAAAGTCATATTTTGTAATATATTTCCACTTTGCCTGCGCAATTCCGTTCACATCACAGATAGCATTTGTCATTGCCTTATCCATACAAACTGCAGATGCCATTGTGTTGCATCCAACATAAGGAATACCTGCAACCGTCAAAAGGCCTTGCATTGTGCCATCTTCACCATTTTTACCGTGCATTACTGGGAAGCAAACGTCAATTCTGATTTTTTCATATCCGTTGTCATTGAATACGATTATACCTCTATCGGCACGGTCACTTGAAATAACTGCTTTTTTAAGTTTTGACTTACACTCAAGCCAACCATCTTTTTTGAGGTTGTTATAATCACCGTCAAAGACGAACATTTCACCTTGCTTTGTAATGCCAAGCATTATTACATTGTATTTATCCTTTGGAATATTTCTGATAACTGATGTTGCCGATACACAAGATACATCATGTTCAGATGATACGCCACCAAAAATTATAAGTGCATTTTTCAAAATTGCCACCTCGTAAAAAGTCATACTTCCACATTTAAATATATTTTATCATAATATATTTAACTAATCAATTATAATATTCACAAATTTTTAATGACAAATGGAAATAAATGTGTTATATTATATAGGATATATTATTTTTGATTTGAGGTACTTAAAATGCTTGAAAGAAAAGAAGCACTCTCGCTTATCTTAAAAAACTGTTCAGAAAGATTTGAACAGATTGGTTTTACTTCTGCTCCTGTTTGTGAAAATGACGGGGAAGCATATGTGGATTTCACTAAAGACGATATTACAATCCGTCTTGTAAGCCACGACAATCTTCTTGATGTTACGGAAAAAGCAGGTGAAGGCGATTTTGTTAAGGTTGAGTCAAATCTTCTTGACCTTGAGTCCTTTGAGGACAGAGATATTAAGTCTCTCTCAAACGAAATCTGCGAAACAGTCAGTTCATCATACGGTAAAAAAGCTCGTCAGGCCATAAAAAAAGCACCGCAGACAATTTCAAAGTCTGCAGCAAAAAACGGTACTGAATACGATGCAAACACACTTGCAAGTCGTATTGCAACACTTTATCCTGAACTTAAGGATGCTTATAAAGAGAATTTCCAGACTTATGATGAATTCCTTGGTGAAGATTTCTTTGTAAATCACGCTAACAAGTATATTATGCAGACAATCCGTTCATACGATAGTCAGACAATGAAGAAACTCTTCAAAATTTTAAGTGACATTTATGAAAACGGCTCAAACGATGTTCAGGACCTTGTTGTTGTTACAATTTTAGGCGAAATTGATAATGACCAAGAGCTTCTTGCAAAATGTCGCGAACAAATTACAGATAATGATTTTTATGAAACACTCGTTGCAGTTAACAAGTATCTCGCTTCTCCAGCAGGAAAAAAAGCAAAGGAGCGTATGAAAAACCCTCCTGCATACAAACCTTCTAAAAAGAAAAACGGCGGTATAATGTCATCACTTGCACAGAGCGGAATGCCACAACAATAAAAACTTATGACGGTATGAAACATACCGTCTTTTCTTTTGCTCATTCACTTGTGTCCTCCCTATCGCATAGCATATAAGGGAGGTGAAAATAAATGTCTGTATTAAATTGTGATACTCGCCGCGATTGTACACTCATAGCCCTTGTAGTGAGTACAATTATTGGTATAATCACTGCATTTTTGAGAATTACTGCGACAATCACCATTCCGCCCGTATTCTTCTGGGTAATTTTCGGTATTGCTGTAGGACTTCTGGCTGTAACACTCGTTGCAGTTGCCTTAACTAAAAACAAAAACAGCTGCGAATGTGTAGAAAAAACTCTTGGAACTCAACTTTTGAGCATTCTCGCAACCGTTCTTCTTTCACTTATTCTTTTGGCAATTCCTTTCGTTGCCACAAGTGTAATCGGTGCAATATTAACAGGACTCGCGCTACTTTTCTTTTCCCTGTCGCTTGGCACAACCGCTTGTCTTATTAAATGCTTTGCAAAATGTAATAGCTAACCAACAAAAAAGGCAGTTCGCTATGAACTGCCTCAAATTTTATGCATTTACATTAATAATGTGCTACTCCACATTCACAGACTTTGTTTACGCCAAAAAGTTTATTGAAAAAGTTTGTAATTCTCCATATAAAGCCTAAAATACCGCCTTTATGGCAATTATGGTCGCATAATACTACGAAATCGAGTTGTTCGTCACATTCGTCGCAATATCCGTCACCATCAGCATCATTATGGTCAATTAAATCGAGAGTTTCAGTTTCACGACTTAATTCTTCCTCACAGTCTGAACAATATACAACCTTGTCAACACTACCATTTGCTGTACAAGTTGATTCAACAGCATTTTCAAAGACAGGAATTGCCGGTGCGTGACCTGTTGCAGAAATTTCCACAACCTGACGGCTAAATCCTGTTTCACATACAACACAATATGTAATGATTTCCTTGCTACCGTTTTCAGTACAAGCAGGAGCAGTAATTTCACGTTCATATTCCCTTGCTATATGGCCAACTGCGTCAACATAATCCTGAACATAAGAGTCACCACAACCTGAACAAATATATGTTGTATAGCCTTGTTCTGAACAAGTAGGAGCAGTTACAACAGCAACATAGTTATGGTTGATTACGTCTGTGTTTCTGATTTCCTCGTCATCGCAGGTTTTACAATAACGGTATTCTTCACCTTGAACTGTACAAGTTGCTTCACGAGAAGTAAACCAATCAGTCCAGTCGTGTCCAAGAGCAGGAATGCTTTCTCGAACAACAGTATATTCGTCACAAACAGTACACTGTATATATGATGTATAACCGTTTCTTGTACAAGTAGGTGCTACCGCATCATAAACCTTTTCTGTATGACCATTTGCAGAGGTATATTCGTCCTTAAAATTATCACCACAAACAGTACATATATATGTTGTATAGCCTTTCTCTGTACAGGTTGGTGCTGTTACAATTGATTCATAATTATGACCTGTTGCAGGAATAACCTCCTGCTGAACTAAAATTTCACCACATTCAGAACATTTATAGCCATCTGTAAGGCCTGTTTCTGTACAAGTTGGTGCTACACCCTCAATTATTTCCTGTTTATGAGTGCTGCCAGTTGTCACAAAATTAAGATTATACTGTTCTGCATATTCTTCTGCGTAACTACCTTTTATACCATAAATAGTCGGATATGTATTATCCTTTTCATATGTTTCATAGAAAGCTGTTGCGCTGATTGATGTTACACTTGAAGGAATGTACACTTTCTCAAGAATTTTTGTTCCAAGGAAAGCACCGTCTTTAATAGTCGTTGCTGATTCCGGAAGTGTAATCTCTGTTACTCTGTGATTATAACAAAACGCGTATTTGCCGACTGCCTCCGTGCCGTCAGGCACATAATAAGGTTCTGTTCTTGCACCCGGATAAGCTAACAACTCTTTTCCGTCTTTGCTATATAAAACACCATCAATTGTTGAGTAATATTCACTATCTTCATGCACTTCAAATTCCTTGAAAAATCCTGAAGATGTAGCAGAAAATGCCAATCCATATTCTTCATCAATTACTTCAGCTTTTGAGAGATTTACTTTTTGTAAGAACAAACCATAAGTAGGGTCATAAAGAATTGTTTTTACAGTATCAGGATATGTAACAGATATTACAGACTCAGCAAAACTGTCCTGATAATCAACGGTACCCATAATACATCTTCCATCTGCTGTTGTAACCTTATATTCGTCAATTTCAGCTGGAATCACAATATCTTTTGTTTCTCTGTAATTATAATGCTCAAAATTTGCTGTTCCATCTTCATTAAATGTGTATTCATATTCTTTTGTTGGTCTGTCTTCTTCACGGAAGCTATATCCTTCAGTAGTTTCAGCAAATGTTTCGGCATAAGTTCCCTTATATCCGCAAATTGACTTTAAGGTGTAGTCCACATAATCATCAGGAAAAGAACTCTCATATAAAGTTGTTACATTTTCAGGAACAAATACACCATTTAGTCTTTCACATCCCCAAAAAGCATATTTTTCGATTGTTCTTACACCGCTACCGATATAAACATCTGACAGCCAGTTACAGTTTGTAACAGCATAAGAAGGTATAGTTTCAATCCCGTTACCAAAATGTATGTATGAAAGTTCATCACTAATAGAAATTGCATGTTCTTCTATTACAGTAACACTATCAGGTATGTAAAGCATATCCAAAGTCCAAGGCTGTAAAAACGCTCTTTCTGCAATGGCTTTTACACCATCAGGAATTGCATAATGTGGACCATATTTCCAGTCTGTAGGAAAACGAAGTATTGTTGACATATCCTTTGTGAAAACAACACCGTCAACAGAACAGATATATGGATTTTCTGCCGAAACAGTAAACTCCTGAAGTTCATTCATATTACTAAAGTTTCCCGGTTCGAAATCCTTTACACCTGCGCCAAGAGCAATAGAATAAAGCCCGTTATTTCCATTGAACGCATCACCGATTATTTCAACAGAATCCGGTACAACTACCCTTCTTGCATTTGTATATGCCGTAATATGGTCAGCCAATTCAACTACCTTGTACCCATCAACCTCTGACGGAAATACAATTGTTTTATCTTCTGTCAAACCTATTCCTTTACAGCTGTTAAGTCGGCAAGTTTTGTCGTCTTCAGAAATAACAGTATAGTCATAAGTTACTGCATTTTCTTCAGCACTTGCTGTGGTTGGAATGATGGATACCACCATTAGAATTGCGAGAATAATTGCTAAAATTTTGTTTGTTTTTTCCATAATAATTCCTCCTACATATATTTTTCTTGTCAAGTACATTTTATAGCTTTTTTAATAAAAAGTAAGGTCAAATGCAAAATAATAGAAAAACACGACAAAAAGATTAATCCGACGATAAAAACTCATCGGATTATTAGTGGATGGATAGATTTTTGCGTTTGTTACAAACGATATTACCAATCAGTATTGACAATGTACAGTTAGCACGACACCTTCATCATCGTAGTCAAGTTCATAATAAATTCCTGTCGCACCATAGTTAATAGAAAATGTTGCTGTATTATCATCAATAAGCTCGTGTTGGAAATTTGTATTAGTTGAGTTGCTTTTTATAATTTCATTATAAAAAATATCAAAAATGTTTTTAGAATCTTCTAAATCAGAACACACAACAATAAATGTATACTCAAAAACCTTTGTACCTAAAGGAAACGCTTGCCTTTTTGCTGAAACAGTCATTGGACGATTTTCATATTTTGTTTTATATGTATTAGTTTTAGTACCTGTAATATCGTTGTATTCTCCTTGTTCTATAGGCTTACCAAAATGTTTTTCCACATCTGCAAACGAGTCTGACCAACTAAGTTCAGGCACAAGAAAACACACGCTTTCTTTTTTCATTTCTTTAGGAACTGGGAAAAGAATACTACTGAAAATAAAAGGTAAATATGCCAGTACAACAATACACAAAATTGCAATTGTAAAGATTTTAAACATCTTTTTCATAACAATCCCCTCCATAAAATTATTTGTCAATTACATTTTATAGGATTTTTTATGAAAAGTAAGGTGAAATGCAAAATAATAGAAAAACATGACAAAAATAAAAAAGGAAGCTCACATTATTGTGAACTTCCTTAGTTTTTTATTATTTTTTAAGTGCTGATTTTGCGTTCCAAATGTTTGCTGCATATTCGTTAATAGCACGGTCTGCTGCAAATCTGCCTGCACCTGAGATATTCATAAGTGACATCTTGTTCCAGTTATCACGGTCAAGGAAATCTCTTGAAATTCTCTGCTGTGTATTTCTGTAATCTTCAAAGTCAGCGAGAACCATATATGGGTCGTGGTGAACGATTGTTGATGTTACTTCGTGGAACATCTTACCACCGATACCATTGTTGTTTGCAAAGTTAAGAATCTTCTGAAGTTCTCCGTTTGCATTATAGAAATTCTGTGGAACATATCCGCGTTTCTGTAACTGCTGAACTTCAGGTGTTTTCATACCGAAGATGTAGATGTTATCTTCACCTACTGCATCGTAAATTTCAACGTTTGCACCGTCCATTGTACCAAGTGTTACTGCACCGTTGAGCATAAGTTTCATATTACCTGTACCTGAAGCCTCTGTACCTGCAAGTGAAATCTGCTCTGAAATATCAGCAGCAGGCATAAGCTTTTCAGCAAGAGTAACATTATAGTCCTCAACATAAACAACCTTGATTCTGCCTCTTACGTCAGGGTCATTGTTGATTACATCAGCCAGTGCACAAATGAAAGAGATAATCTTCTTTGCTACAAAGTAGCCTGATGCAGCCTTTGCACCGAAAAAATATGTGTGAGGAATGAAATCACCGTTTGGATTTTCCTTAATTGCAAGATAATGTGAAAGAATGTTGAGCGCGTTAAGATGCTGACGCTTGTACTCGTGAAGACGCTTAACCTGAACATCAAAAATTGAATCAGGGTCAAGCTGAATTCCGTTATGCTTAAGTACATACTTTGCAAAATCTTCCTTGTTTGCTCTCTTGATTTTACCGAGTTCATCAAGAACTGCCTTATCATCCTTGAATTTTCTCAAATCAAGGAGTTTATCAGCATTCTTTACAAATCCGTCACCGATAGTATCTGTAAGGAATTTTGTAAGTTTTGGATTAGCCTGACAAAGCCATCTTCTGTGAGCAATACCATTTGTAACATTTGTGAATTTGTCAGGAGTAAGTGCATAGAAATCAGAGAAAACTGTATCCTTAAGAATATCACTATGAAGTGCAGAAACACCGTTTACACAATGTGAACCTGCAACACAAAGGTTAGCCATTCTTACAACGCCATTTGAAATAACAGCCATTCTTTCAACTGTGTCAGCATTATATGTGCTGTTCCATACATATGAACGGAAACGATTGTCGATTTCCTTTGTAATCTGCCAAAGACGTGGCATAAGACGCTTGTAAAGGTTTTCAGGCCAACATTCAAGAGCCTCTTTCATAACTGTGTGGTTTGTATAAGCAACTGTATTTGTAACAATGTTCCATGCATCGTCCCAGCCGTATCCGCATTCGTCAAGAAGAATACGCATAAGTTCAGGAATTGCCATTGTCGGGTGAGTATCGTTAACATGAATTGCAACCTTGTCTGCAAAGTTATCCATTGTGCCGAATTCACGAAGATGATGCTGAACAATATCCTGAATTGATGCTGAAACAAGGAAATACTGCTGACGAAGACGAAGTGACTTTCCTTCAGGATGATTATCTGCAGGATAAAGAACCTTACTGATAACCTCTGCCATAGCATTTCTTTCCATTGCTCTCATATAGTCACCCTGATTAAAGAGTGCCATATCAAGGCCAGGTGCTTTTGCAGACCAAAGACGAAGCACAGAAACGCCTTTTCCGTCTTTACCTGCAACATGCATATCATAAGGAATCGCCTGAATTACTGTTGGGTTTTCAATTTCAACACTGTGATACTGATTTTCCCAGATATCACGAACTTCACCTTCAAACTTGATTTCCATAGCTTGTTCCTCATGAGGTACAAGCCACACATCACCGCCGGGAAGCCAGAAATCAGGAAGTTCTGTCTGCCATCCGTCAACTAACTTCTGTTTGAAGATACCGTACTCGTAAAGAATAGTATAACCTTTTGCAACATAACCCTGAGTTGCAAGACCGTCAAGATAACAAGCAGCAAGACGACCAAGACCACCGTTGCCAAGACCTGCGTCAGGTTCACAGTCATAAATTGTGTCCATCTTAATGCCGTAATCCTTTAACACACTTTCAAACACCTTTGTAAGGTTAAGGTTATAAAGGTTGTTTTTAAGAGAACGACCCATAAGAAATTCCATGCAGAGATAATAAACTCTTTTTGTGCCTTTCTTTGAGCCTTCCTTTGAAAATTCAGCTCTACCCTGACTCATCATGTCTCTAACGATAAGAGCGATTGCCTTATAGAACTGTTCATTTGTTGCCTCATTGGGATTAACCCCTATAAAATGAGAGAGTTTTGACTCAACAAGCTCTTTTGCTTGTTTCTTTGTAAGTGAATAATTCATACAAAACCTCCAAAAATATTTATAAAAATCATTAAAAATTAAACTCTGTTTGTCTATTTTACACTAAAAAAAGCATTTTTTCAACCATAATACAAAAGTTTTTTAATTATATTTTATTTATATGCAAATTACACAGAAAAAACCCCGCGAAATCCACGGGGTTGACAAAGTTTTCTGTTTAGTAACTGATAACCGTTCTTATTCTGAAACAGTCTCGCTTGAACTTGGTTCTTCCTGTTCCTGAGAGCTTGGCTCCTCGGGTTTTTGAGAGGTTGACTCCTCAGGCTTCTGAGAGGTTGATTCCTCAGGCTTCTGAGTAGTTGGCTCTTCAGGTTTCTGAGTGGATGGTTCCTCAGGAAGATTAACATCTGGATTTGGTGCTTGAGGATTTTCTGGAATATTATAATTGAGATATCCTGCTTCATACCAGACAACGGAAAATCTGTTGCCGTTTCTTATGTAGAAATCCTGTTCTGTTGTTCCGGCTTTATATGGCACAAAACCATTCCAACTTCCTTTATTGTCAGTAACGTTTTTAAGACCAGCTTCGATACCGTCTGCCATCCTATCGTTATATGCATAAAGGGTCGCTCTTACAACATTCTTCTTTGGACTTACAACACCAAACTTAAATCCTGTAAGCCACCAGTGTTCCTGTTCAGCTCTTGTGAAAAGTCTGTTGCCTGCTTTATAATCACTCCAACTATGGTAATAGTCCATTGTCATTCTAAGAAGTTGTCCGTCTTCTGCGCACTTGTAGAAAGCTGAATTATCTCCCGGTTTCTTTGTATAAACACCTAACTCGGCTCCTTCAAGAATACCATACTGTCCCTTCCACCACTGAAGTCTCCAAAGAAGATTGTTATATCTAAAGTCTATCTTGAGTGTCAAATACCACATATTTGTAAGTGGTGCTGCCTGGTCATACAAATCAGTAAATCCGAAATGACGTTGCCAAGGATTTAAATGAGTATAGTAAATATCCTGACCTTCGTCATATTCATATCCTGCAAGTTTAAGAACTTCTTCTCTTTCTTCAGGGGTATCAAAATGTGTGAAGAAATGCTCAACTTCCGATTGTATACTGTCTAAAGTAGGTGTACTACTTGAGTTTGAATTTGAACTGCCTCCTGAAGGATAACTATTATTTGTCCCGCCAGAAGGATAGCTGTTATTTGTTCCGCCAGAAGGATAATAACTACCACCCTGATTTAATGCTCCGCCGTCCGACGGCATATTTGACATATCTTCAAAGCTCATATCCTCTAATGATGAACCATCGTTTACAAAAACATCAGAATTGTCTCCCGGATTTGTTGGCCATGTTATTGAAGACGTTTCATCCTCGTCTTTCCCACCACAAGCAGAAAAACAGCAAACCATTACACTCAATGCCAAAATGATTGCTAAAATTCTTGTGACTTTTGCTTTCATGATTATATTTACCTCCATACACTGTAATCTTTTATTCGTATACACAATACATTATGCCATAAATACAAAACATTGTCAACGATTTAAGTCAAGTTGTTTTTGGAAATATTATGCTATTTGATTGGCACTTGAAAAGAGAAGCATGTTATGATAAAATAATTCATATAACAATCGAGGTGATTTTATGCATCAGAATTTTGGCGACCTGAACGCATATAATTTATTTAACACTATTTCAGTTGTTGCAACAATAATCTCAAGTTTGTTTTACTTTAAAACAAAAAGAAAGTCCATAAGCTTATATTCAAGGTACGCAATATACTTTGCATCAAGAAAAAGTGCATTTTGGGGAAAAACTGTTGAAATTATTTTGGTTTTATTGGAATCGCTTATTCTGGCTGGTGTTACATTGTTATCACCGCTTTCCAACAACTCTTTCGGAGAACTTGTTGGTACAGGTGTAAACTATTTTGGTTTGTTATCAACCTTTTCTATTATTTTATTTATAGCATCACTTATTCTTGTGGCAAATCCTTTAAAGCAAATTGATGTTGCAACAATGTTCTTGCCGGTACATCTTTTCTTTATAAAGATTGCTTGTTTCTGCCAGGGGTGCTGCTGGGGCATCCCATGGGAATACGGACCATACAACCACAATCTTAACCACCCCGGGAATCAAGTTCCCGTACAGGCAATTGAAGCCTTTTGGGCAGTGGCAATTCTTGTCTTCTTGCTTATATACAGAAAAAAAGCGAAAACCGGAACAATGTTTCCAATGTATATGATTTTGTACTCTGCAACACGTTTCTTCAGCGAATTTTTCCGCAGAGAAGAAAATGTGCTTTGGATTTTCAAAACATACCATCTTCTTTGCCTTGCAGGTATTGCAGTTGGACTTTTAATGTTGCTTGTTGTTAAACTTTTCGGTGATAAAATATCTGCATTCTTTGATAAACCTCATAAAAATTTTGAATTAAAGGTTGCACAAAAAGAGGAACAAAAAGCATTAAAACTTGCGGACGAAACAGCTGCTGAAATCGAAAGGTTAGAAAAAGTTAGAATAGCAAGGGCAAAAGCAAAAGCAAGAAAAAAATAAACTAAAATTACAGCAAAATGCCGAAGAACCGTACAAAGTTCTTCGGTATTTTTTATTTGCCTATGATATTAATTATAATTTCAACAAGTGTTTCACTATTGTCTGACTGGAAATAGTGAGAATCAGTTTCAATAAAATGAACCTTGTTAAAGTTCCGCGCACTGTTTTTCCACAGTTTTTCCGCATCTTTATAATTTCTCGTGAATGGGTCTGTCCTGCTGATAACAACATCTGTCTGAACATTGATTTTCTTTGCATTGTTATAATGATACCATGTCATAAAGTCAGTATCCTTACGGAATTTATCAATCATATCGTAGTTTTGACTGCCAGAGAATTTATCAAGAGGTGCACCTGCAGAAACCAGTCTGTTTTTTATGTATTTATCAGGAACTATGTTCCAACTATTCTTTTTCAGTGGCTTTTTCGGCGGTATATATCCACCCGCCACGTAATGAGTAATACTTATGCCTTTTTCCTCAAGAATATTTAGAATCTGCAAAGCCACAGCAGCACCTGCACAATGAGAATAAAGATACAGATTTTGTGTTTTGCTGATTTCAGCAAGTATCTCTGCAACTTTTTCACATTCCTCATAAGAACGAAGATAATTCACATGATAAATGGACATATCTGCCATCTTCTTTGACATTGAGTCAACAAATTTTGCAAAGGCCGTAGCGTCACCACCTGCATAAGGCACTAAAATCATCGCTTTTTCGGAATTTGGCACTTCTTTAAGCACATCAAAGTTTTCAGAGATTGCTTTTTTGCCGTTGCTTATAACTTCTGCCAATTTTTCAGGTGTAGGATTTGCAATAAACTGTGCTGCAGAAACATTTTTGAATTCGTTTTCTGACAAAACAGAAATCATATCAATACTTGTGCCACCCATATCGAAGAAGCTTTCATTTCTACCAATATTTTCTGTATGAAGCGTCTTTTCAAATATTCCGCAAATCAGTTTTTCCGTATCATTGATTGGCTCTTCCTTGACAAATTCATCAAAAACAACCTGGAGAGTTTTCAACTGCTTACGGTCAAGTTTACCACTTGCATTAAGAGGCATCTTTTCCATAACAACAACAGCACTTGGCACCATATATCGCGGAAGCTTATTCTCACAATACGATTTTACATCATTCTTGTCAAAACTTTCACCACAGCAATATGCCACAAGAACATCTTTTCCGTTATTCTGTTTTATCATAACCACAACGGAATCAACACCATCAACTTCACCAATTACCTTTTCAATTTCACCGAGTTCAATTCGTTGACCGTTAAGCTTAACCTGATGGTCTATTCTGCCACAGAAGATAATTTCGCCGTCATGTCTAAAGTACGCCAAGTCACCTGTTTTGTAGAGTTTTCCATTACCATATGGACTATCTATAAACTTCTCGTTTGTAAGCTGTTCATTGTTAAGGTAGCCTTGTCCCACATTCACACCACCGATACAAAGTTCACCTACTACTCCTATTGGTGTTAGGTTTAAGTATTTATCTACTATGTAAAGTTGTGTGTTGTAGATTGGTTTTCCTATTGGTACCGGGTCTTCATCTGTTGGTTTACAAGCATAATAGCTTACGTCCACTGCACATTCTGTCGGTCCGTAAAGATTATGAAGCTGTACCTTGTTGTAGTCATAAATATTATAGAATCTTGATATATGATTTGCTGTTAATGCCTCACCTGACAAGAATACATATTTAACCGTATTAAATTTGTTTTGTTCCTGTGGGTTGTTCTCAAGATATGTTAAGAACAAGTCAAATACAGACGGAACAAAGTGTAAATGTGTAACCTTGTTCTTTTCTGTTTCTTGAAGGATTTTTGCAGGTAAGAAATGTTCATCAGGCTTTGATGCACAAAGTGTTCCACCTGTCATACCCCACCAGAACAACTCCCATACTGATACGTCAAATGTATATGGTGTTTTCTGAAGTATTACATCATTTTCTTCTAACGGATAAAAATCGTGCATCCACAGTATTCTGTTTACTGCAGACTTATGACTTATCTTTGCACCCTTTGGATTTCCTGTACTGCCTGATGTATAGATTACATATGCTGTATCTTCAGGTGTTGCAAGTATTTCTGTTTTTGTTGGTTGTTCTTTTTCTTTGAGAATTTCTGTTGCATCAATACATG
>JAZSKT010000189.1:0-8829 GCA_045534995.1 Candidatus Fimenecus sp. | reverse complement strand
CAATGGTTAAAAGAAGCTCGTAACAAACAGAAATCTAAAATTGACAATAAGGAGGGTTAAGCAATGGCAGAATTTGAAAGTGGCGGCAGTTCTGAGGTTAGTAGCAGCTCAGAAGTTAGCGAAGCTCCTGCTGCGGAAACCGGTGGCGAAGCCTCTGAAGCAACTCAGGAAGCGACAACAGCTGAAGCCAATGAATCCGGCGGCTTTGACGAAAGTTCTGACACTGCTGATACCCCCGAAGATAGTGCAGAAGATTGCGAAGAATATGAAGATGCTGATTCTGGTGAAGAACCCGATGATAGTCAGGATGTCGGCTTTAGCGAAGGAGACAATGTAGATAATTCTGACTCTCAATATGACGATGCGGGTTATGACGGAGACGAGACATCGTCTGCTGATGAAAATCGCGTTGGGTTTGATGACTCTGACAGTGACTTGGGGACGGAAACAGATGGGGCTCCTGAAGACAATGATGGTGATTCTTCTAATGATGCTCCGGTCGAGGACATTGATGAGTCAATGGACAACACCAGTGAATATGATGACGAATCTGCTGAATCCGATTGGGAAAACGACAACAATGATGAAGATTTGGGAGAACCGGAGGATTATTCAGATGAGGATGCGGTGGACGACAGCGTAGAAAACAATGAGGATAATGACGACAAGGCTCAATCTGAAGACTTCGACTCCCTTAACGATGATAACGAAGCCAATGATGTAGATGACGACGGCAACCTCGATAATGCAAGCGATGAAGCCGAGGCTGATGTCGAAAGTGACACCATAGATAATGAGCCAGAGGATGGCGAGACTATGGCGGAAGATGCTGACTCCACCGTTGACGGCAACGAGGCCGATGGCGATATGGATAACGATGGTGAACCCGATGATGCCGAGACCGAAACCGAGGCTGACATCGAGGATGGCGACGACATCGACAACGCGCAAGACGACGGCGAGGCTCAGACTGAAGACACCGACTCCACCAATGACAGCGATGAAGCCGATGGCGACATGGATAATGACGGCGAACTCGATGGTACCGATGCTGATACCGAAACCGACAGCGAAGACGGCGACGACCTTGATGACAATTGGGATGAACAAGAAGACGAAGACGTAGGAGAACCCGAAGATTATTCCGACGAAGAATCCCTTGATGATAACACCGATGATGGCGATAACATCGACGACGTGCAGGACGATGACGAGGCTCAGACCGAGGATACCGACTCCACCGCTGACGGTGACGAAACCAATGGCGATATGGATAACGACGGTGAACCTGATGGTGCTGAGGCTGACACCGAAGACGGTGATGACATCGGCGATGCACAGGATGACGGCGAAGCGCAGACCGAAGACACCGACTCCACCGCTGACGACGATGTACAGGATGATGGCGAGGCTCAGACCGAGGATACCGACTCCAGCGTTGACAGCGATGAGACCGACGGCGATATGGACAACGACGGTGAGCCAGATGGTACTGAGAACGATACCGAAGACGGTGACGACATCGACGGTGTACAGGATGATGGCGAGGCTCAGACCGAGGATACCGACTCCACCGCTGACAGCCATGAAGCCGATGGTGATATGGATAACGATGGCGAGCCAGATGGAACTGAGACTGATACCGAAGACGGTAACGACATTAACGATGTGCAGGATGACACCGAAGATGATGATTACGATGAAGATGAAGACCCCGGAGAGTTAGAAGAGTACTCTGACGAGGACACCGACAATCGTAATGAAGATGATGATTCTGCAGATGACAGCGAATCTGAACGAGACCAAGAGAAAGAAGAACAAGCTGTCGAGGAAAATAAAGAAGCAGCAGAACGAGCTGAGAATGAAGCCGAAAATGCCGATGTTGAAAACGCTGATAAAAATGTTGACGATGTTGCAGAATCGGAAAACAAGAGTCCTTCCGAGAATGTTGCAGAGCAACAGACTGAACCTGCAGAAACAGTAGGCAATAACGAGGTAGATACAGAAAACGACACTTCTCGTATCGGTGAAAACGATAACAACGAGACTCATACAGATTCTGCTGACAATAAAGAGGATAATTCCACCGATACTCGTGACCAAAACGATGAACGCCCAGAAGATGAAGCAGCAAAGATGTCTAAGAATGCTGAAAATCCGGACAATAAAGACGCATATCATACTGCCATGAACAATATGGCGGAATATATGAGTGAGCACAACTACGGTCCCGACGATTATGCGGAATATTCTAAAGACCCCGAATGGTATAAGCTTAATTCTGAATTACAGCAATCCTTGGGTATGGAAGTAACTCCCCCAACTCCCGAAGTGGCTATGTCTAACATGGCAGATTACATGAATGAGCACAATTATGGACCCGGTGATTATTCAGAGTATTCCCAAGACCCCGAATGGCAAAAGCTTAATGCAGATTTACAGCAATCCTTGGGTATGGAAGTAACAACGGATGTGTCCACGCCTTCTCCGGAAAGCGGTAAGGATGTATCTGCTACAGAACTCCCCGATAATTGTGTAATGGTTAATGCTTCTGACGTTGACATGACCTACGCACAAGGTATGGACAGCGACCAATTCTGGAACCACCACGGCAATACCAAAGAAGACTATATGCGTGTGGCTGAAAGAATACCGGATGTTCAGCAGGCATTAGATAGTGGTAAGTCGCTCGATGAAATCAAACAAGACCCAGAGTTAAAGGATACAGCACACGCATACTTTGACCCGGAAAACATGATTAAAGTTGAGCAACAAGCCGACGGAAGTTATTCGTTTGCCGATGATGGACGCCATCGAATTGCCGCAGCTCAAGAGTTTGGTTATGAGATTCCTGTTGAAGTTACAAATAAATCAGAAAACTTCTCAACGGAATCCAACCTTGACTCTACTGATGGTAAGGCACGAATTGATGGTATGGCGTATACTCAAGGAAATAACGAACTTGGGTATGAGGGAACTTGTGGTCCTACCTCATTAGCTAACTCTCTAAATCGTGTAATGGACACGAATAAGTTTACCGAGAACGATATGGTAAAAACTGCAGCGGATAACAATCTCTGTTGCACGTCAGGACTTCCCGAAAATTGTGGTGGTACGAGCACTGGAAATATCGTTGACTTGGTAGATAAAGTTACAACCCCCGAAGACAATATCACTACAGAAGTGTACGAATATGGTAACGCATTATCTGTAGATGAATTGGCTGATAAGCTGAAAGACTCCAATACAGTTGCAATGGTAGGTGTTGATTCCAGTACATTGTGGGATACTCGTGGCGATGTAACAAACAGTAGCTTGTTTGGTGGCGTTGATAGCGATTATTCCGACCATTGGATAATGGTTGATAAACCCGTATATGGTGATGACGGTAAACTTGAAGGCTTTAGCATAGTTGATTCTGGCGGCGGCGAAAGCTTCGTTGACAGAGACAAATTCGAGGCTATGTACATAGGAAATGATAATTTCCAAGTAAAAGACCCGACAAGTATTATTATCAGCAAGGGTGAACCCAACTCTGGAGGTAGTGATTCTAACATTCAACCTCAAGAAACACCTTCTCAAAAAGACAGCTCGTTTATAGCTGAAGAAACGGATTTGCCTCCGCCCGAAGCGGGTGAAGCAAATAAAAATGCTGACAGAACTGATGTTGATACAGAAATACCTACCAAGGATATTTCTGATATGCCAGAAAACGTTCAGCGTTCTTACGGGCAGTATGAAAGTGCCGGATGGCCGAACGTTCCTAAGTTGCCAGAACAGACACCTGGTACACATGCCAGTGGTACATGGCAAAACAGAAATGGCGACCTTCCAAGAACTACACCGGATGGCACTCCGATAACCTATCGTGAACATGATGTCAATAATAAGAACCCTGGTTCTACAAGAGATGCCCAACGCTTTGTAACTGGTTCTGACGGCTCAGTATACTATACTGATGACCATTATTCGACTTTCACGAAGCTTAAATAATAAACTATGAAAGGAGCAAAACATGAGTGGCATAGTATATTGCGATAAAACGCCCGATTTGCCTCTTGGTCATTTAGCAATTATTGATGGCAAATCAACCATGACAAGCTCTGATTTTCTTCACTGTGTTGGAGAGCAACTAAAATTCCCAGATGCTCAGAATTGTAATTGGGATGCTTATTTAGATTGGATGCGTGATTTGTCGTGGTTAGATACGAAGTCTATTTCTATTGTTATTTTGAACTTCGATTCTTTCCTCTGCAAAGAACCCGACAATCTTAAATACTTCTCATCTGATTTGGAAGAAGTTGTGTTTCCTTTTTGGCGAAACGATGCCGAAAGCGTGTTCGAAAGTCAAGATGCTGTCAAAGATATAACGGTTTATTGTGTGCGTGGTGAGTTGACGACCAATGAACAGGTCACGACAAAAGAGGCTATTAGCATTATTAGACAGAATGCTTTGAATGGTCAAAAAACGCCACATAGCACATCACAGCCTGTACTAAGGCTGTACGACGGAAAAATTTGTTTCGCGACATTTGTATTCTTCTATAACAAAGAACAACTTCAATCTGCTATGGTAAAAAGACCTACGATGTGGATAATTGGTGACTTAAAAACAGGCGAGATTGTCCAGCGTTATCTGTGTTCAGATAATGAGTTTTCTGATAGCGAATATCAGAAGCTCTACAACATTTCTGCTAAAGATGTGTTGACGGCAAGTAAGCTTTATTGGGACTCTGCTTATGCACTAATGGATTTAATCCGTCACGAATATGCAAGTTGTGGAACATTGAACAAGAAACTGTATAAAGAGTATCTTGAACGAATTTCCTGTACAACTCCCGAAGAATACCGGGTTTTCTATAAGGACTTAAATAATATCGAAATGGAGGATGATTTTATGGATACAGAAAAAATGCTTCCGACCGATGAGGTCGCAGAGCAAGCGGCAGAAACTCCCAGCGAGACAGTTGCTCCCCAGGGCGAACTTCTCGCAAAACTGGATGCTGTTCAGCAGGCACTTGCTACTTTGCAGCAGACTTTTGATGACAAGATTGCAGAAGACACACACAAGAATGGTCTTTTCGATAATATGCACCGTGAATTGATTCGCTATCAGAACGGAGCATTAGACAAGATTGTTGATACGATTGCTTTGGATATTATCCAGCTCGTTGACACCACTAAGGGTCATGTTCGTGTGTACGAAAAGAAAGAACCTACTGAGGAAAACTACAAGAAACTCCTTAGAATTGTTAAGGGTATTGCAGAAGACTTGGAAGATATTCTCTACCGTCAGAACATCGAATCTTATCGTGTGCCCGGTCACGAAGTAGATACTCGTCGCCAGAAGATTATTCAGACTATGCCTACGGATGACAAGTCCAAGGATAATCTCGTAGCGGTTCGTGCCGCTGATGGCTACGAAAAGGGCGATAAGGTTCTCAGACCAGAGAGAATCAAGATTTTCAAATATGAAGCAAGCTCCGAACCCCCCTCCGAAAACTAAAAATCTAAAATACAGAGACGAAAGGAACAAAAATCATGGGAAAAGTATTTGGTATTGACCTTGGTACAACTTATTCGTGTATCGCACACATCGACGAGAACGGCAAGCCTGTTGTTCTGAAAAACGCCGAAGGTGATTTGACAACACCTTCCGTAGTATATTTTGAAAGCCAGAACGATGTTACTGTCGGTTCTGCTGCAAAAGAAAACCTCAAAATGTATCCCGACCAGACCGTTGACTTGATTAAGAGAAACATCGGTAAGCCCGGTTTTAGCCTTAACATTAACGGCATTGATATGAAGCCCGAAGAAATTTCTTCCTACATCCTCAAAAAGGTTGTACAGGATGCAGAGGATTCTCTCCGCATGGAAGGCAAACTCGGTGACGACGAAAAGATTCGTGACGTTGTTATTACCTGCCCTGCATACTTCGGCGTGGCAGAACGTGATGCAACACAGGCTGCTGGTGTTATTGCCGGTCTTAATGTTATGGCTATCATCAACGAGCCTACTGCTGCTGCTATTACATACGGTGTAACCGATGATAGCCAGAACAAAACCGTTTTGGTTTATGACCTTGGTGGCGGTACATTCGATATTACGATGATTAACATCAAGCCCGGTGAAATTAGAGTCGTAGTAACCGGTGGTGACCACAACCTCGGTGGTAGAGACTGGGACGAAAAGATTCTGATGTATCTTGCAGAACAGTATCAGTCCGAGACCGGAACTCCCGACAACATCTTGGAAGATGCAGAAACATTCCAGGAACTCAGCCTTGCATCTGAACGTGCAAAGAAGCTGTTGAGTGCCAAGGAAAAGGCTCCTGTTGCTGTCAACTATATGGGTGAACGTGTTCGTGTTGAGTTGACTCGTGAAAAGTTTGATGAGCTGACCGAAGACCTGCTCACTCGTACTATCGACTTGACTCGTGATATGTTCAAGGAAGCTGAAAAAAAGGGCTTCTCTCAGAATGACGTTAGTGAAATTCTTCTTGTTGGTGGTTCTTCCAAGATGCCGCAGGTTATGAGCCGTGTTAAGAGCGAGTTCGGTATCGAAACCAAGATGTTTGACCCCGATGAGTCTGTTGCCAAGGGTGCTGCTATTTACGCAAACAAAATGAGCGAGTTCAACATCGTTCTTGAAGAAATTGCTAAGCAGCAGGGTAAGAGCGTCGAAGAGGTCAAGGAACAGGTTGACAAGGGCCAGATGGACCTTCAGAAGGAAGCTAAAAAGGCTAACATTCAGATGCGTGGCGGACGTCTCCCCGGTGAGGATGTCAAGATTATTAACGTATCCAGCCGTAGCTTCGGTACTTGTGCTTATGATGAGTCTGACCAGTTGAAACTGTTCAATATCATTATCAAAAATGCAGAACTGCCTGCAACCGGAATGAATGCCTTCTATCCCCGCTACGACAATCAGCAGTCTGTCAAGTTCCAAGTTATGGAGTGCCTTGCTTCTGACGAAAAGGTCGACCCTGAACTGGGTAAGGAAATCGGTACCGCTGAGTTGACTCTGCCCGCCGGTGTGACGCGCGATACCGAAATTCAGGTTACCTTCCGCCTGGACGAATCCGGATTGCTCCACCTCCATGCTAAGGAAATGAGCGGAGGCCGTGAAGTCGATGCTGAGTTCCAGACAACAGAAGCCTTGTCTGAGCAGGAAATGTCTGATGCTATTCGCCGTAGCAACAAGTCGAGCGTCAACTAATTCATAATTATTTCTGCAAGGAAAGGCGGAACAGTAATGGAAAACTATTTTATACTGTTAGAGCTTCCATTCGACCCGCCGGAGGGTGATACCAATAAGATTAGCGAGGCCATTTCAAAAAAACAAGCACAATGGTCTCGTGACCAATCTAATCCTGTAAAGAAAGCTAAAGCAAGTGAATATTTGCAAGCTCTTGAGGATATTAAAAAGGTAATGCTTGACCCGGCAGCCCGCAAGCAGGAAGCTGCAAAAGCAAAACAGATTAAAGATAGCAAGGCAAAAGAGCTTGAAGCAAAACTCAACCTGTACCGAGCCAAAGGTGATGAACTTTCGGAGAAAGACCTAAAACAGCTGGTCAAGGTGTTTGGCGCATTCGGCTTTACCGCAGATGAAATAAAGAAGAAATTCGGCAAGGGTGGAAAAAAACAAGAGAAAATAGACCCCTCTGAAGTTCTTGACAAAACGCAAGCGAGAAATGTCCAAAACTTTATGCAGCAGTTAGACATGAAGGATAAGACGCTATATGATTTCCTGGGCCTTGCACCTACATCTTCTTGTAATCAGTTGTGTGAAGCAGCAGATTCAATGAAGAAAAAAATCTTGGCAAAGGGCGATAAAACTGGACGAGACAATGCAGTTCAGTCTTTGTGTGGCTTGTGTGTTGTAATTTTCAAGGATGCAGCGAGCAAAAGAAAGTACGACAACTATGTGAACCTCACAAAGTATAGAGCAGTTAATGAAGCTGTTGATGAACTTGCATTGAGCAACCAGAAACGCATTGAACCCAAGATGAAAGAAAGTCTGATTGACATAGCCGTTGGTCAGTATCGACTTAGCGTTTCCGATGCATCGGTTTATATCAATCATTATTGTGAATACATGGGCTACGCTCTCCCGGAGAATAAAATCGTGTGTGGTCTGTGTGGCACAGAAAACCCTGCAGGTACTACAAACTGTGTAAAATGCGGAAAGCCGCTTATCATTCCGTGTCCTGCCTGTTCTGCTGAAAATAACAACTCTGCTAAAGTCTGTGCAAAGTGTGGCTTTGACCTCACAAAGATGGATAAGGCTGTTGAATTGTTACGCCAAGCAAAACAGAAGTATGCAGAAAAGGCATTGGAAGAAGCTGAACGTCTTGTAAAAGAGGCAAAAGCATATTGGCCCAACCACGCTGATGTGCTGAGCTTGGAAAAAACCATTCAGGACGAACGCAAGCAAGCGGCCGATACTATTGCAGCTATCATGAAGGATATTCAAGACAAAAACATGTACGCTGCACAGACAAAAATTGACCAAGCGAAAGCAAGCGGTTTTAGTATCGACCCCTCCGTTGCTAATAAGGTTACTGCGGTACTGAAAGAAGTAGAAAGTCAACTCGCTGTTATGCGAAACGCATCCGGTGATGCAGCGTTTACTATCGCTATGAAACTTACCGAGCTTATCGCAGACTCCGATGAACTTAATCAGAGCTTGAAGAAATTCCCGCCCGATGAAGTTCCTGTATTAAGCAGTAAAAGAGTTGGCGACGAAGTTACCCTAACTTGGAAACCGAGTCCGTCTATTGGTGAAATATCTTATATCGTGGTTCGTAAGGAGAACACTTATCCTAAC
>JAZSKT010000204.1:0-8364 GCA_045534995.1 Candidatus Fimenecus sp. | reverse complement strand
CTGCGTTGCCTGAATTGGGAATTAAATACGATATTTCACATTGCCTTTCAAGAGACGGAGATTATCTTCAGGAAATGCTCGATTGGGGCAAGAGATTCTATCACTTCCATCTTAAAGGTGTTGTAACAGTAAAAGAATTGCTTCTTGCTGATGAAAATGCAACAATCCGTGAAATAATGGAGGATAATGTTATCTCTGTTAATACTTCCGAGGATAAAGAAGTTGTTGCTGACCTTTTCGATAAATACGACCTTTTGGCACTTCCTGTTGTCGATAAAGAAAATCGTCTTGTTGGTATTATTACAGTCGACGACGCTATCGATGTTATGCAGGAAGAAGTTACAGAAGATATGGAATTGATGGCTGCTATTACGCCTACTGATAAACCATATCTTAAGATGAGCGTTTTTGAAAATTTCAAAAAGCGTATTCCTTGGCTTATGCTTTTGATGGTTTCTGCAACATTTACTGAAAAAATTATTACTCATTTTGAAGGCGCTTTGACTGCTTGTGTTGCATTAACAGCATTTATTCCTATGCTTACAGGTACTTGCGGTAACTGTGGTAATCAGTCCTCATCAACTATCATTCGTGGTATTTCCTTGGGTGAAATTGAATTCAGAGATACAATAAAGGTTGTATTAAAGGAATTTTCAATTGCACTTATCTGCGGTATTGCGTTGGCGATAGTTAACTTTGCCAAATTGATGATTTTTGATGATGTAGGTTGGCAGATAGCCCTCGTTGTCAGTGTTACAATGATAGCGGCAGTAGTCTTTGCAAAGGTTGTCGGTTCAATTCTTCCCGTAATTGCGAAGAAAATTGGTTTTGACCCTGCGGTAATGTCGAGTGCGTTTATTTCGACAATTGTAGATGCAGTTACGCTTTTGATTTATTTTGCAATTGCATCATCAGTATTAAGAATTTAAGATTAAAGGCGAAGAAAATTCTTCGCCTTTTTCATTTATTTCCAAGTACCTTTCGTTGACTTTTAGTATTGAATATTGTATATTATATATATACTGAAAATATAGGTGATGAGATGAAAATAGCATCAAAAATTTTAGCATTAATATCAATATTTGTAATACTTATCTCAGCATTTGTGATGCCGATAAATGCTGCAAGTGTAAGACACTCTTGCACAAGTGTGAGTGGTGCAAAAGGTGATACAGTAACTGTTAGCGTGAATTTATCGGGCGGTGTAGCTCTTTGGGGTACACAGGTAAGCTTGTCCTATAATTCATCAGAACTTCAGTATGTCAGCAGTTCCAAAGGAGGATTAGTTGCATCAGGAAGTCTTAACCAAAGTGGTTCACAAGTTACATTTGCAGGTCAGTTGAATACATCACAATCTTCAAAAGGCGGAACAATTTTTACTGTGAAGTTCAAGATTTTAAAAGATTCGGGTGCATCAACTCTTACAGTTATACCATCAGGTATTGCAGGTGACCACATTACTGAAGATGGGACAGCAGTATCAGTATCATCTTCCAATGGTAAAGTCACTATTACCAAACCTGTTACAGGCATAAAACTTGATAAATCAAATGTCTCTCTAAAAAAAGGTGAAACAAGTCAGCTTACAGCTACCGTAACACCGAGTGACGCTACAAATAAAGCTGTTACATACTTCACTTCCAACTCGAAAGTTGCTACTGTTTCAAGTTCCGGTAAAATTACTGCAGTAGGTGGTGGTACTGCTACAATTACGGCAAAAGCGGGAGGAAAAACTGCTACTTGTAAAGTTTCTGTTGATGTTGCGCAGACAGGAATTAAACCATCAGGTGAAACATCAAAAGAAGTGATTGAGGGTGAAGAAATCAAGTTGTCTGTAATAAAAGTACCAAGTGATGCAACTGATGGATACACTACACAATGGACATCGTCTGACGAACAAGTTGCAAAGGTTTCATCAAATGGTACTGTCACAGCAGTAGCACCGGGTACGGTAACAATTACTGCAAAATCAAATATTTGGACAGTTGAATATGTAGTTACCGTTGTTAAAAAAGAAGATGATACATCAATTACGGAAACAACTGAAGATTTTTCCGAGACTTCAACAACAGAGGAGTATTCTTTGGTTGAACCTGTAACAAACGAAACAAAACAAGAATTTAAAAATACGGAAACATATCTTTATATAGTAATAGCTGCAACAGCATGTGTAACAGCAGTTGTTTCAGGTACAGTATCTTTCTTTGTTGCCAAAGGATATTACGGAGCAAAGAATAAGGAATAATTTTAAGGGGTAATTTATGTTAAATATTGGGTGTCATTTATCTTCATCAAAAGGATTTTTTAATATGGGAAATGAGGCGCTTTCTATAAACGCCAATACATTTCAATTTTTCACAAGAAACCCAAGAGGAGGAAGTGCGAAGGAAATTATTCCTGAGGACGCACAAAAACTCAACAATTTAATGACGGAAAAGGGTTTTGCTAAAATTCTTGCTCACGCCCCATATACTCTTAATCCCTGTGCAGAAAAGACATATATCCGCGATTTTGCATACAACACTATGCTTGATGATTTAAAGCGTATGGAATACGTGCCGGGAAATATGTATAACTTTCACCCAGGAAGCCATGTTGGACAAGGTCTTGAAGTAGGAATAGACTTGATTTCGTCACTTCTTAACTCAATTCTTTGGGAAGAACAGACTACAACAGTTCTTCTTGAAACAATGGCAGGCAAGGGGAGTGAAGTGGGAGGAAAATTTGAAGAACTCCGTGAAATCATTGACCGTGTTGAACTTGATGACAAAATGGGCGTTTGCCTTGATACTTGTCATGTTTATGATGGTGGTTATGATATTGTAAATGACCTTGACGGTGTATTGACACAGTTTGATAAGATTATCGGTCTTGATAGGTTAAAGGCAATTCATATTAATGACAGTAAAAATCCGTTTGCAAGTCATAAAGACAGACATGAGAAGATTGGCGAAGGCTCAATCGGATTAGAAGCCTTTAAAAGAATTATCAATCATTCGGCATTACGTGACTTGCCATTCTTCCTTGAAACACCAAATGAGTTGGATGGCTATGCACGTGAAATATCACTTCTAAAATCTCTATATAAATAAAAAATACCCTCTGTTCACAGCCGAACAGAGGGATTGTTTTTGTGCTTTTATTTAATAAATTGATAACTGTCTATAATCTTTTGAATTTCATGGCCTGTAACTTCAAAAAGCTGTTTGCCAAGATTGGTGTAATACTCGTCTTTATCTTTACCGCAAAGCATCGCAAAGGAAATACCAATATTTTTTGATATATCAATACCTTTTCTTACTGCAAGATAATAAAAACTGTATTCAGCAGCATCATCAAGCCTGTCATAAAACTCAGCTGCTTTTTTTATAACAGTATCATATAAAGAATTTACGGCTGTATTTGATAAAAGAGTAGAGGGGAGGAGATGATTAATACAGTATTCAGCCGTAAAAACAAGCAATACTTTTATCTGATACATATCGTCATCATTGCATTCAATTTTACCAACTTCACCCTCTAACTGATTAAGTAAGCTTGGTTCGTCAACAAAAATTTCAGCAAGATGTTTACCAAGCTGTTTTGCCTTTAATATGTTTCCGTTACTTCTATGTTTTGTCATTTCAGCAATAACAAAAACTTCATGTGAAGCCTCTGGAGAAGCTTCCTTGTTAGCAAAAATCTTTACATCGCTATCGTCAAAGAGCATATATTAACCCTCCTTATATAAAATAATGTTAGCAGTATACGGCGTGCTTATTCACTAGTTTGTTGAGCTAACTTTTTTTGTAATCTTTTTTTCTTTGATTTGTATGTTAGAAGAGCATGTAAACAGTCGTCAGGAGTAGAATAATCTCCTAAAGAAACTTTGTATGTGTTGTAAAGTCCGTGGAAATCGCTTCCACCGGTCATTAACAACTTGTGCTTTGATGCGAATTTCTTAAGGAAAGCCTGTTGCTCTTCATCTGCACTTGGATGGAATACTTCAATACCGTCAATTCCGTATTCAATATAATCATCAAGTTCATTTACACAATCACTTGCATATGGGTGAGCAAGAACGGCTATTCCGCCCGCAGTATGAACAGTCTCAATAACATCCTTGATATTTTCATATTTAGGTACAACAAGAATGTTGTTTTCACTGTCTTTTGAAAATAGTGCATTATAAAGTTCGCCATTGAAAGAATCAGCATATCCACATTCAATAAGAGCCTGCATTATGTGCTTTTTATAAAGGTTAGTTGAGCCCGCTGCACATTTAATAATAAACTCAGTTGAAATAGGGAAACGCTTTGCAGTCTGGAGCATCATAAAATGAGATGCTTTTTTACGAGCGAGAGAATTTCTCTTGCATAAACCTTCAAGTATATCCGGAGAATCGGGCATATAACAAAGTATATGGACATTCTTTTCGTTTTTTTCGTCAGTCGCAGAAAGTTCAACACCGGGAATAACTTGTATTCCGTGACGTGCGCCGATAACTTTACTTCTTACTGTACCTGCAAGACAATCGTGGTCGGTGATGGCAATAGTTTCAAGACCTTTTTTCTTTGCAAAACTTATAATGTCTTCAATACCTAAAGTACCATCTGACAGTCTTGTATGACAATGTAAATCTCCACTCAAAACAAACAACCTCCAAAGGTAATTGCTAAATAGGTCAAAAATGCGTATATTTACCTCAATATATAATATAATTCTATAACAATTTATAGGAAAAATCAAGAACAAAAGGTAATTTTGTTAAAAAAGAACTAAAATTACTTGTTTTTTGTATGATTAGTAAAATAATTAGAAGAATTTTTGTACTCTTGCACAAATAAAAACACCGCTTGATATTAATCAAACGGTGTTTTAGTGATGTTATTTTAGATGCTTACCGTATTTAATCTGATTTTTTACAAATCCGATTAAAAGAACAATAAGAAGAGGAATAAATAAGGTAATTATAAGAAGTAAAGCAATCAATATAATTGGTAATCCTTTTTTACTCTCTTTTACTGTATTAGGCTTTTGTACAGGTTCAGGCTGAGGACCAACCTCATCGCCTTCATATACAGTCATTATCGGCATTATTGCATCATATGACGGAATACCTGAATTATAAAGCAGAGGTTCAACGATACCTCTTACAGAATCTGAAACCTTAATAAGCTTTTTTAACGGAATATGTAATACTTTTATAATTGAGTCGATTATGTTGATAAGACCAATTGCAATTTTATATTCGTTATCTTCAGGAGTATAAAGACTCTTTCCGCCATAAAGGTTAAGAACAAGGTCAACAATAAAATCAACAACACTCTTATCCTTAATGTCAGCATAATCAGCCTTTTTAAGTCCTGTTTCAGCACGAGTCCAGTTACCAACTGTACCGATTTTAAGTTTATTAAGGAATTTGAAGATTGGTTTTAAAATCCAACCGATTTTATAACTGACTTTTTTCTTTATACTGATAGCAGTAGCCATATCGGCAAATTTATCAATGTCTTCTCCTGCAGCTTTAATAACATCTCTTATCATACCAATCATATGGTCAGCGAGATATGTCTGTAAGTCTTTTCCGTGAGTATCAAATTTAACCGGTTCGGTAATTAAATCTGTTGTTGTAGTGACAACATTATTTTCAGCATCAAAAACAACAGTTCTGATTGTTGCAGGATAACCCACCGTTGATGCAGTTGAAATGTCATAGAAATAATTGCCTTTGGGACTTACGTGCTTGTCAATATCGTGAACGTGAGTATGACCTGTAAGCATAAACTGAATGCCTAAATCAGCAAGTTGCTCACGGCGAATTTCATAATCACCCATCATATCGCCTTTGCCGATAATCTCGTACATAGGTGATGGAGCAATAAGCGGATGGTGAGTCATTGCAACGATAAACTGATTATTTACTTTTGCATCTGCAATCTGTTCCTTAATCCACTCAAAAAGTTCGTCAGAAAAACCACTTTTGCCACTTAAGTTTGTATCATCATTAAGAGCGAAGAGTCTGTAACCATCCTGAAGCTGAATGATATATGACATACTCTGTTCGTGAACTGCAAGAGCTTCTTCAGGACCAAATTCCTTATACATATCATAAAGCTCTTCACGCTTTGCAGCAGGTGTTGGAACTCTTTCGTTACCATCATATCTGTGAGTCATTCCGTCCCACTTATAGTCGTGAGTCGCTGTAAGCACATAAACTCTTTTACCCTTTGATTTAAGGTCGCGAAGCATTTCGATGAATTCATAATGAGAATCAAAGTCACCGTTGCTTGTTGTATCACCTGAAAGGAGAACAATGTCAGTTCTTTCGTCTTTTGCAATTTGAGAAAATGCTGCTTCGAGCATTTCGCGTGATTCTGCCAATAAAACGCCACTTTTGTTGTTGGCAATTTCATATGCCGCACCTGAAGTGCCAAGCTTTTTTGAATAATAATGTGTATCGGTAATAACCGTTACGGTAAGCGGACTTGACATAGCTTGTTTCTCCTTATCTTACCTTGTTTTCAACTTCTTCTTTAAGCATATTTGCAAAATCGTCAAAGTTCATTGAGCCAATGTCACCCTGACCGCGTTTGCTAACAGATACTGTGCCGTCTTCGACTTCCTTGTCACCAACGATAACCCAATAAGGAAGCTTCTGAAGACGGGACTCACGGATTTTGTAACCTGTCTTTTCACTTCTGTCGTCAACAGTAACACGCATACCCATCTTTTCAAGTTCTTTCTTGATTTCAAATGCTTTGTCGTGATGTCTGTCAGCAATAGGAAGAATTCTTACCTGTTCAGGAGCAAGCCAGAGTGGGAATGCACCTGCGTACTTTTCAATAAGAAGAGCAAGTGTACGCTCGTAACAACCGATTGATGTTCTGTGAATGATGTATGGATTTTTCTTTGAACCGTCCTTGTCTGTGTATTCCATACCGAATTTTTCAGCAAGAAGCTGGTCAACCTGAATTGTGATAAGTGTATCTTCTTTACCGAATACATTCTTAATCTGAATGTCAAGTTTTGGACCATAGAAAGCAGCTTCACCAACACCGATAGCATAGTTGATTCCAAGGTTATCAAGGATTTTACCCATAATTCCTTGTGCTTCTTCCCATTGTTCAGTTGTGCCGATATATTTTTCTGTATCAGCAGGGTCCCATTGTGAGAAACGATATGAAACATCTTCATAAAGACCAAGAGTCTTAAGCATATAAATAGCAAGTTCAAGACAGCCTTTGAATTCTTCTTCAAGTTGTTCAGGAGTACACATTAAGTGACCTTCTGAAATTGTGAACTGACGAACACGGATAAGACCGTGCATTTCGCCTGATGCTTCATTACGGAAAAGAGTTGATGTTTCGTTATAACGAAGTGGTAAATCTCTGTATGAACGAGGACGGTTAAGATATGCCTGATACTGGAATGGACAAGTCATTGGACGAAGAGCAAAGATTTCATCACCCTCTGCTTCAGCCTTGTCAGCATCACCAAGTACAAACATGCCGTCACGATAATGGTCCCAGTGACCTGAAACCTTGTAAAGGTCGCTCTTAGCCATAAATGGTGTCTTTGTGAGCAACCAACCACGCTTTTGCTCCTCGTCTTCAACAAAACGCTGGAGTAACTGAATGATTCTTGCACCTTTAGGGAGCATAATTGGAAGTCCCTGACCGATAAGCTCACTTGTTGTGAAAAGTTCAAGTTCACGACCAAGCTTATTGTGGTCACGCTTTCTTGCTTCTTCAAGCTGAGCAAGATGTTCATCAAGTGCAGATTGTTTAGGGAATGCAGTTGCATAAATTCTCTGGAGCATCTTGTTCTTTTCGTTACCTCTCCAATAAGCACCTGTACAAGCTTTGAGCTTGAATGCCTTTCCAGCCCCTGTTGACATAAGGTGAGGACCTGCGCAAAGTTCTGTGAATTCACCCTGCTTGTAGAATGAAATTGGCTCACCCTTGTCAGCGTGTTCATTAATGAGTTCAACCTTGTAGATTTCGCCCTTTTCTTCCATCATAGCGAGAGCGTCAGCAGGGGATAACTCGAATTTTTCAAGTGGTAAATCCTCTTTAACGATTTTTTTCATTTCTGCTTCGATTTTTTCAAGAATTTCAGGTGTAAATGAAACATCTGAATCAAAGTCATAATAAAAACCGTTATCTACTGACGGACCAATTGCAAGTTTTGTGTCAGGAAAAAGACGCTTAACTGCTTGTGCCATAATATGTGAAGCAGTATGCCAGAATGTCTTTTTACCCTCGATTTCGTCAAATGTCACGATTTCAAGAGCACAGTCTTCATTAACTGCAGTTCTTAAATCGCAGTAGTTTCCGTTGATTTTACCACCACAAGCAGATTTGTATAAACCCATACCAATAG
>JAZSKT010000008.1:0-4756 GCA_045534995.1 Candidatus Fimenecus sp. | reverse complement strand
GCAAAATATGCTCAATCGGGAACAAGAGTTTATGTAGATGCAAAACGAAATGGTAAATTTGCAGAAATCAGCTTCCGCAACATCTCAAAAGACCCTCTTAATATTTCGGGCAACGAGCTTATGGAACGCTTTGTCCGTGGTGACAGTTCTCGAAATACAGAGGGAAGCGGTTTGGGACTTTCAATAGCAAAAAGTCTTACTGAAGTTCAAAAAGGTAACTTGGATATTCAAATTGACGGTGACCTTTTCAAAGTCCGCCTCACATTCCCATTAAGTGAATAAATTATGGTAGGGTGGGGTCTTGACCCCGCCGTTACCATTGTATGTCATTCTGAGCATAAGCGAAGAATCTCTACAATAATCAACGCACCCGACTAAACTGCAGTCAGGTGCGTTTCTTCTATTCTTCATTCAATTTTCTTTGTAAATATTTCGGTAATTTACCAACAACAACCGTATAACTGTGGTCTATCATTTCCAATATCACATCATCAGGCACAGAACCATCTAATGGAAATGTATTGAAATATGGTTGTTGAACAGGCGGACAATGGTAACCTCTTACAACAATATCAGGAAATATCTGTCTATAAAATTGACCTGTCATAGCATCGCATTTAAGCGTTACTGTATCAATTCCTTTTAATTGAAAAAATTGTGCAAAAATTTTCTTTTCAACTTTGATGATTTCCGAGTCAGGTCCAAATGGATGGTCAACATAAGCACCGTTTTTTGAAAGACAATATTTAATTAATTCTTGTGGAGTAATCATTGTTGGTCACTCCAATTATAATTTCTCAATTCTCCGCTTTCGAGTAATTGTGGATAATCCCATTGTCTAAGTGTTTCATAAACACCAATTGCAACAGCATTTGAAAGGTTAAGGCTTCTTGCTTCGTCTATCATAGGAATACGCACGCATTTGTCAGCGTTTTCAAAAAGCAATTTTTCAGGAAGTCCTGCAGTTTCTTTACCAAACACAAGGTATGTATTATCAGGATATGAAACATCAGAATGTCTTTTCTGTGCTTTTGTTGAAAAATAGAAGAATTTTCCACCTTGATTTTTTTCAAAAAATTCTTCCATTGTGTCGTAATATGTAATATCAAGAAGATACCAATAGTCAAGACCTGCTCTTTTAAGTTTTTTGTCGTCAGGAGTAAATCCCATTTTACCTACTAAATGCAGCCTTGCACCTGTTGCAGCAAAACTTCTTACAACATTGCCTGTGTTCTGCGGAATTTCAGGCTCAACCATTACTATATTTAATGTCATTTTTATCACCTTAATTTTAAAAAATTCAAACTTAAAAATATAATAACATTTTTAGAAATAATTTAAAACACAATTTGATAATTTTTTTTGCTTTCTTTCAAAAAATATTTTTGCTCTTCAAAATTTGTTGAGCAAATATGAAAGAAAGGAGAAAAAATATGGATAAGAAACAGGTTGGTAAAATTGTAGGTGCAGGTATGCTTGCAGGTACGGCAGCTATGGCTGTGACAAACTCAATGGCTGACAAAAACACAAAAAAGAAGATGAAGAAAACTGCTAAAAAAGCAATGAACACAGTAAATGATGTTGTAGACAACGTTAACAAAATGATGAAATAAGAGGCGCACAAATGAAAAGTTTTGTTAAAGTAATTTGTGTAATTCTCTCTATATGTTTCCTGTCTTCTTGCGAAACAAAATCGATGCGTAATTATGAGCCTGAAACACGCTCGGAAACCTCCACAACCAATAATAACAATGAAACTTCAGTTTTACCTGAACCTATAGCTGACAGTAAAAATGCAAAGAAATCTCACAGTTATGGTGTTGCAAAAAATGGTGTTGCAAATGAAATATCAATAAATGCACAGAAATATTTTGATGAAAACGGCTTTAACGCGTTTTGCCTTGATACCAAATCAAAGGATAAGGTTTTATACCTGACCTTTGACTGCGGTTATGAAAACGGCTACACATCAAAAATCCTTGATGTGCTAAAAGAAAAGAATGTGAATGCTGCATTTTTCTGTACTTTGCCACAGGTTAAGGAAAATCCTGATTTAATTAAAAGGATGATAAACGAAGGTCATATTGTAGGAAATCACTCTGTAACTCATCCGTCTTTTGCGGAAATTGGGGCAGAACAGATGACAGAAGAAATTAATGGAATGGAAGAATATTTGAAAGAAAATTTTGATTATTGTGAACCGTATTTTCGATTCCCGAAAGGCGAATATACAGATGCAGCTTTAGATGTTGTGAATTCTTTAGGATACACAAGTGTTTTTTGGTCATTGGCTTATGCGGATTGGGATTTGAACAATCAGAAAGGTGAACAGTATGCCTATGATAAAGTCATTTCAAGGCTTCATCCTGGTGCTGTAATACTGTTACATTCAGTTTCACCTGATAATGCTAATGCTCTTGACAATATAATTGACGAAGCAAAGCGACAGGGATATAAATTCTGTTCTTTGAGAGATTATTCGACTAATTAACAGAAATTATCAATTATAAAAGTGTAATAAGTGTTAAAACTACTATTGCAAACGCAATTGATATAAAACTTTAATTGATAAGGGGTGTATTCAGATGTCAAGAGGTAATAAGAACGTAGTACCTGAAGCTCGTGAAGCTCTCGACCGTTTCAAGATGGAAGCAGCTTCTGAAGTTGGCGTAAATCTTAAGCAGGGCTCCAACGGTGACTTTATTTCAAAGCAGGCAGGTAGTGTCGGCGGTCAGATGGTTAAAAAGATGATTAAGTCATACGAAGAAAACATGAAATAACTTATTTTCGTAAACTAAAGAACCCGACGGGAAATATCCTGTCGGGTTCGGATTTTTACGAAATTATTTTAAAAAATAATTAAAAAACTATTGGAAAATTTGTGATAATGGTATATAATATTTTAAATATATTCTTATAAAGGGGAGATAGGCGTTTTGGCATCAAAGTATTCTGTTTCTTTAGAAAAAATTATAAATGAATTCGGTCTTGAAACAATATATTTACCCTGTGACGCGTCTGAACTTTCAATCACTTCTCAGGAGGTTAACAGACCGGGACTTTTACTTGCAGGTAATGATAAATATTTTGACCCGGCCCGTGTTCAGTATCTTGGTTTTTCTGAGTTTGAGTTTGTTAAGTCTTTTAGCAAGGAACAACAACTTGAATGTATTGAAAGACTTTTCAGCAAACAACCGTCAGTTGTAATTATAACAAGAAGTCTTGAACCTCTTGATGGTATGGTTGAATTTGCAGAAAAATATCGTGTTCCAATTTTGAGAACAGCCGAGGCTACATCTGCAAGCATGTCAACTCTTATCTATTTCCTTGGTACAGCACTTGCACCTCGTATCACTCGTCATGGTGTTCTTGTTGAGGTTTACGGTGAAGGTGTTCTGATAGTTGGTGACAGCGGTGTTGGTAAAAGTGAAACTGCTATCGAGCTTATCAAGCGTGGTCATCGTCTTATTGCTGACGATGCCGTTGAAATAAGAAAAGCGTCTGCAAAAACACTTGTTGGCTCTGCACCTGATAATATCCGTCATTTTATTGAACTTCGAGGAATAGGTATTATCAATGCACGTCGTCTTTTTGGTATGGGTGCTGTTAAGCTTACTGAAAAAATCAATATGGTTATTCAGCTTGAACCTTGGGACAGTTCAAAGGTATATGACCGTATGGGACTTGATAATGAATACATAAATATTATGGATGTTAAAATTCCGCTTACTGTTGTCCCAGTTAAACCCGGTCGTAACCTTGCAGTTATTATCGAATGTGCTGCTATGAATAACAGACAGAAGAAAATGGGATATAACGCTGCTCGTGAGCTTCTTCATCATCTTGGTATGGATGAGGGTTATGAGCCAAAAGCCCAAGAAATTGACATCTGGCAAAATTATTAATTGGAAGAAGGTATATTAGTGTATAACGAAATTGCATTATTCGCTGAAAAAATTGGTGCCCAAGTGATTAAAGATGCACCTATGAAAAAATATACAAGTTTTAAATGTGGCGGTAATGCAAGTGTATTGATTATACCGGACTCTATCGAAAATCTTAATAAAATAATTGCTTTTTCATATTCAAATATCGTAAAACCTTTGATTATCGGCAACGGTTCAAACTTGTTGGTTACGGATAAGGGAATAAACGGTGTTGTTATTAAAATTGGTTCACAGTTATCTGAAATTAAACTTGTTGACGAAACAACAATATATTGTGAAGCAGGTGCATCTTTAAAAAGCCTTTGTATGTTCGCACTTGAAAATTCACTTTCAGGACTTGAATTTGCTTATGGAATTCCGGGAAATCTCGGTGGAGCAGATTATATGAACGCAGGTGCTTATGGCGGCGAAATGAAAGATGTTCTTTATTCCGTAAATCATATTGACGATAAGGGGAACACAGGTGAACTGTCAAGGGATAGTCTTGATTTGGGATATCGTCATAGTGCATATACAAAAAATGGGTTTGTAATCACATCTGCTGTTCTTAAACTAAAAAAAGCAGACAAAGAAGATATTAAAGAAGCTATGGATGATAAGCTGGGGCGAAGAAAAGATAAGCAACCTCTTGAGTATCCAAGCGCAGGCAGTACTTTCAAAAGACCTGAGGGCTATTTTGCAGGAACACTTATTGAAGATTGTGGACTTAAAGGATATACAGTTGGTGGAGCGCAGGTCAGCGAAAAACATGCTGGTTTTGTAATAAACAAAGGCGGTGCTACATCAACGGATGTTATTACACTTATTGG
>JAZSKT010000048.1:0-2526 GCA_045534995.1 Candidatus Fimenecus sp. | reverse complement strand
TCAATGTGGTCTGTATGTGGGAACATATCCACAGGTTGAATTTTCTTCACCTTATATCCATTTCTACTTAAATACATTAAATCTCTTGCGAGGGTTTCAGGGTTACAGCTCACATAAACAACTTTCTTAGGATTGAGTTTTACAAGGGAAGACAGGAACGGAATATCACTTCCCGCACGGGCAGGGTCCATAATAACTGCATCAATCTGTTCATTGTTGTTCGCTAAATCAACCATAAATTTTCCTGCATTTGCAGAGAAAAACTTAATATTTTCAATACCGTTGAGTATTGCATTTTCTTTTGCATCCCGAACTGCATCCTTGTTGATTTCAACACCAAGAACACTTTTTACATTTTTACTTGCAATAAGTCCGATTGTACCTGTACCGCAATAAGCATCAATAATGCGTTCATCACCCTTGAAATCTGCATATTCAAGTGCTTTGTTGTAGAGAATTTCCGTTTGCACAGGGTTAATCTGATAAAATGCTTTTGGCGAAATGCGAAATTTTAGCCCGCAGAGTTCTTCCGTGATTTTTCCGTCACCGTAAAGCACTTCACTTTTGTCACCGAGCACCATGCTCGTGAATTTATTGTTCACATTTTGCACGATTGTCGTGATTTCAGGATGTCTGCCAATAAGTGCGTTGATAAATGAACGTTTTGAAGGGAATTGTGGTGTTGATGTCACAAGCACCACCATAACTTCACCACTTTTGAAAGCAGTTTTAACTAAAACATGTCTTAAAAAACCTTGTCGTGTATTTTCGTCATAAGGCTTCATTTTAAAACTCTTTAAAAGTTTTTTGACAGTATTTGCAATTTCATCAGCTTTTGGGTCTGTGAGCATACATTTTTCAATATCAACAATTTTATGAGTTGAGGATTGATAAACACCTGCAACAGTCTGACCGTTTCTGCCACGACCAAAGGCATATTGTGCCTTATTACGATAATTGTACGGATTTTCCATACCGATAATTTCTTGCACGTGACAGAATTTGCCCAAAAGACGAATTGCCTTAACCTGTTTGTGTCGTAATTGTTCTTCGTATGAAAGATTTAATAATTGACATCCGCCACATTTTTTAGCGTGAGGACAGATTTGTTTTGATTTATTCATAATCAACCTATTTTTCTTCCGTTTTTAATTTCAATTTTACCAAAGAAAGGAACTTTTATATATCCTGTGAATGTGTCGCTGTTAATTTCAACTTTAACCTCAACAGTCATTTTGCCCATAAGGTCTATTTCTGCTTTGCCGGAAAGGCAATTGCCTTTTTCCTTAATGTCATAAACTCTAAAATTCGGGAGTTTCTTAAGAGAAGGTACAGTAACAGAAAAATCATATTCACCGTTTTTATCGCTGATTTCTACTATGGCATTACCGCTTATCATGGAGGTTTCAATATCGCCTGTCCATTTTCCCAATCCTATCATTTTTACAAACTCCTTAAATGCACAATATATATTTAATTTTACCATTTTATGTGTGTAATGTAAAGTGTGAAAAATGCTGTTTGTCCATAAGTTTTTTAGACACATTCCATTGACAATGTTGTGGAAGAAGAGTAAAATGATAAATTGATATCAAATAAAATTTTATGGGGTGTCTTTTTTTGAGAAGATTTTTTACTTATTCAAGAATACAGCAAATGTTGATGATTTTGATTGATTTCATTTTTGTCAACGGAGCATATTTTGTTTCTATCTATTTACATTATCTTGATTATCCCATTATGCCAAAGGATATTCTTGATATGTTAATTATGAGAATTCCTTATATAACTATTATTTATTTAGGTCTTTTCTTAATCGGAAAGTTGTATAACAATCTTTGGAGATATATGGGATTTCTGGAGGTTACAAAAACAATTATCTGTACAGGTATCGGTACAATAGTTGTTTTCCTGATTGATTACATTTTTATGAAAGCAGATTATATGTTTGGAATAAACTGTCTGCCATTGTTTGCATATGTTGACGCTTATTTTATTAGTACCTTCCTTTGCGTCGGGGTAAGAACCTGCTACAAATCTTTCAGAGCAATACGAAACAATTCAAAAAGACGTGCCGGTACAGTAAATAAAAACATTATGATTATTGGCGCAGGCAATATGGCTAACTCGGTCCTTTTTGAAATGAGTTTATCAGGCTATAAATTCGGTTCACCTGTATGTATAGTTGATGATGACCCTACAAAACAGAAATTGAGAATCCGAAATATTCCTGTTGCAGGTAAGGCAGAAGATATTCCAAAACTCGTTGCAAAGTATGATGTTAATGAAATAATTTTCTGTATTTCTGCCATCACACCTGAAAGGAAACGCGAAATTCTGGGTATTGCAATGTCAACAGGTTGTAGCCTTAAATTAGCTCCTAATGTGGATGAATACGGTGGAGTTAATAAGTCATTTACTGACAGAATTCGTAAGGTTGAAGTCCTTGACCTTCTCTCACGTCCTGAAGTTCAACTTGATCCGGATGTTTGTAAATATGTTACAAACGAAACAGTTCTTGTAACA
>JAZSKT010000203.1:0-11037 GCA_045534995.1 Candidatus Fimenecus sp. | reverse complement strand
TTAATATTGATATTAGACAAAAACGAACAAATAATATGGGTAATATGCACAAACTTAATAAGCAAATTGAAGAGTTGAAAAAACAGCTTGAAGAAATGGACGAAGATAAGGACAAAGATAAGGACAAAGATAAGGACAAAGACAAGGACAAAGACAAGGAAACCACAACAAAAAAGAAAACTGAAAAACTTGTGGCACCGGACCCCGTACCATCAAAAGGTAAAACAGTTTATCTCACTTTTGACGATGGCCCATCATCATATACAGATGATGTCCTTGATATTCTTGACAAATATAATGTCAAAGCCACATTTTTTGTTATAAACGGAAGATATAATAGTCTTATGAAAGAAATCGTTGACCGTGGTCACCAGATAGGACTTCATACTTATAAACACGTTTATTCAGATATATATACATCGAAAAAAGCATATTTCAATGATTTGAATAAGATTTCAGATGTTGTAAAAGAACAGACGGGCGTTGAAACAAAACTTATTCGTTTTCCAGGTGGTAGCAGTAACACAATAAGTAAAAAATATTCAAAAGGTATTATGGCAAATCTGACACAATCCGTAGTTGAAAAGGGATATACTTATTTCGATTGGAATTGTACCAACGGTGATGCTGAAGGTGCAAACACTACGGTTGAACAGCTTATTTATTGCAGTAAATTTCCTAAAAGTCAAAAAAATATAGTTGTGCTTATGCACGACACAAAAAAGACCACTTTAGAGGCATTACCAAAAATTATTGAGTATTATCAAAAATGCGAAATGACCTTTGGCGTATTAGATTCATCTGTTGAATTTCAAAATCATAAGGTTTTAAACTGATTTAATATTGATATTAGACAAAAACGAACAAATAATATGGGTAATATGCACAAACTTAATTCTTGTCAAAAAGGTGTTTTTGTTTTTATAACTGAATTATCGTTTTTGAGACAAAACTACAATTTTTTTCGTTGACGAGGAAAAGTTTTGTGGTATAATATATTAGTAACAAAGGTGTATAAATCTGTTATTTTATATTTTTCATTTGGGAGAATGAGTTTATGTATACTAAAGATGTAGAAGTTAAAAATCAAGTTGGTTTACACGCACGTCCTGCAACTTTTTTCATCCAGAAGGCTAATGAATTCAAGTCATCTATCTGGGTTGAAAAGGAAGACAGAAGAGTAAATGCAAAGTGTCTTCTTGGTGTTCTTTCACTTGGCATTATGGGTGGAACAACAATCCGTATTCTTGCAGGCGGTCCTGACGAAGAACAGGCTGTTGAAGAACTCGTTAAGCTTGTTGAATCAGGTTTTGCTGAATAATTAAAACTCAACTTAAGCACACCTTTTTGGTGTGCTTTATTTTTTTGTCCGTTTATGTTATAATATTTTAAAAGGTAGGTGAGATTCTGTGAACGAAAAACTTAGTGTTTTACGCGAAAAATCTATGAAATTGCCTCTTACTTCGGGCGTTTATATAATGAAGAATAAGCAAGGGAAAATTATTTATATCGGCAAGGCAAAAAAACTTAAAAATCGTGTCAGTCAGTATTTCGGTTCACAGAATAAACACCCTGTAAAAGTGCGTAAAATGGTTGAAAATGTTGATGATTTCGACTATATTCTTACCGACTCTGAGTTTGAAGCACTTGTCCTTGAGGCGAGTCTTATTAAGCAAAATCAACCGAAATACAACATTCTTTTAAAGGACGATAAGGGATACAGTTATATAAAAGTTACAAATGAACCGTACAGAAAAATAACTGCAGTTCTTCAAAAAGATGATGATACAGCAGATTATATAGGACCGTTCACAAGCTCATATTCAGTTAAGCAATCTGTGGATGAGGCAAATAAGATTTTTAAGCTTCCGCAATGTAACAAATCTTTTCCGAGAGATTTTAAGAAAGGCAGACCTTGTCTTAATTTTCATATAAATCGTTGTATGGGTGTGTGTACGGGTAAAATCTCAAAGGCAGAATATGATGAAGCAGTAAATGATGCACTTGATTTTCTCAAAGGTGATATTACAAAAATCGTAAAAGAGTTAAAAATCAAGATGAACACTTGTGCAGAAAATCTTGATTTTGAAAATGCAGGAAAATATCGCGACAGAATCCGTGCCATTGAAAATATGCAGGTTAAGCAAAAAGTGGTAACGGAAACAGGCGATTCTAAAGATGTTTTTGCTGTTGCAGTAAATGAACAGGACATCTGCATAACCGTTCTGCGATACGATAAGGGACGTCTTTGCGATAGTGAATACTTTTTCTTTGATTCCGAAAAAATGGTGGAAAATAGCAGATGTAATTTTCTCATTCAGTATTACGGAATGAATCGTGCAGTACCTCAAAAAGTCTTTGTGGATGAAGAGTTTGAGGATATGGATTTGCTTCAGGAACACCTGACAAATGTACGAGGAAAGAAATGTACAGTTTCAGTTCCACAGAGAGGTGAGGGACTAAAACTTGCGAATATGTGTCGTGAAAATGCCTATGAAAAACTTGCACAGAAAAAGGGTAAGCAATCTTCTGAAATCAAATCTTTGGAAGAACTCAAAACACTTTTAGGTCTTAGCAAAACACCTGAATACATTGAGTCTTATGATATTTCTCACACAGGTGGCGAGGATAATGTTGCAGGTATGGTTGTTTTCAAAAATGGCAGACCTTTAAAACGAGCATACCGTACATTTAATATTAAATCTTTTACTGGACAAGACGATTACGGTTCAATGCGAGAGGTTTTGTCACGAAGATTTGATGAGTATTTCAAGCATAAAGACCAAAATATGGACGAGGGATTTGGTAAACTTCCTGATTTGATTTTGCTTGATGGTGGCAAAGGTCAAGTAAATGCTGTCAGGGAAGTCCTTACAGAAAAAAATCTTCAGATTCCTTTATTTGGTATGGTCAAAGACTCGAAACATAAAACAAGAGCTATCACAGGTGATGGTGGCGAAATCGCAATAAATTCTACAAGAAGTGTATTTACTCTTGTATCGGAAATTCAGGAAGAGGTTCACCGTTTTTCAGTAGGTTTTCATCATAAAAAACATACTAAACGAGGACTCGAATTATCTCTCACAAAGATTGACGGCATTGGTGAAAAGAAAGCGAAAGAGCTTTTAAAAACCTTTAAAACCATAAAAATTATTAAGTCAGCAAGCGTAGAGGACCTCCAGAAGGTAAAAGGAATAAACAGACAACTTGCAGAGAAAATCTATAATTTTTACAATGAGGAATAAAATATGATTGATACAATAATTTTTGATTTGGACGGAACACTTTTGAATACTCTTGAAGACCTTATGGATAGTGTGAACTTTGCGCTTGAAAGACAAGGCTATCCTTTACGCAATTTAAGTGAAATCCGTTCTTTTGTCGGTAACGGAATTCGTCTTTTAATGGAAAGAGCAGTTCCTGAAGATGTAATTGGAACAGATACTTTTGAAATCTGCTTCAAGGATTTTTGCGACTATTATAAAATCCATATGGAAGATAAAACAGCACCTTATGATGGTATAAATGATATGCTTTCTAACATTAAAAAAGCAGGTTTTAAAACTGCTATTGTGACAAATAAGGCTGATTTTGCTGCACAGGATTTATGTAAAAGAATGTTTGGCGAGAATATTGATTTAGTTGTGGGCAGTTCTGATGACAGACCAAACAAACCTGCACCTGACGGTGTTTTTTATGCCTTGGAGCAACTTGGAAGCAAAGTCGAAAATGCGATTTTTGTAGGTGATGCTGATACGGATATTCTCACAGCAAAGAATGCAGGGCTCAAGTCAATCGGTGTGCTTTGGGGATTTCGTGACCGTGAAATAATTGAGAATGAAGGGGCAGAATATATTGTAGAAACAGTAAATGACCTTGAAAATTTACTCGTTTCTTAAAAAAAAGACTGATTTTTCCATAAATATCTTAAAAAAATTTGACAAATACAGGTAAAAATGAGATAATAACTGTATGTATTTACACAATGGAGCGAATATATGAGAGTAATAACAGGTGAGGCAAGAGGCAGAAAACTTATTACACTTGAGGGCGACGATGTTCGTCCTACAACAGACAGAGTAAAAGAAAGCATTTTTAATATTATTCAATTTGATGTTGAAGGTGCTTCGGTCCTTGACTTGTTTGCAGGGTCAGGACAGCTGGGTATTGAGGCTCTCAGTCGTGGTGCAAAGCATTGTACTTTTGTTGATGCGTCAAATCGTTCAATTGAGGTTGTAAAGCAGAACCTTAAAACTGTGGGTTTTGAAAAAAGAGCAAGTGTTTTCTGTGGCGATGGTAAAATGTATATCACCTTAAGTCATGATAGATTTGATATTGCTTTTCTTGACCCACCATATAACAAACAGATTATTGACAGTGTTTTATCTGCTGTTGCCGAGAAAATGACCGATTATGGTGTGATTCTCTGTGAAAGTGAATTAAGAGAAGTTTTACCTGAGTCAGCAGGTGACTTTGTAAAACACCGTGAATATAAATATGGTAAAATTAAAATTACTTCTTACAGAAAGAATAAGTGAAAATATGAAAACTGTAATTTGTCCGGGTAGTTTTGACCCGGTTACAAACGGACATCTTGATATTATCCGTAGAAGTTCAAAGCTTTTTGATAAGGTTATCGTTGTTGTAATGAAAAATCCGTCAAAAACTAATTTCTGCTTCTCGCCGGAGGAACGTGCGGAACTTATTTCCCGTTGCATAAAGGATTTTGATAATGTTGAGGTTGATATTTACGAAGGACTTCTTGCTGAATATGCAAGGATGAAAAATGCCGTTGCAGTTGTTAAGGGACTTCGTGCTGTGTCTGACTTTGAATATGAGTTTCAACAGGCACAGATGAACAAAAAACTCAACAGTGAGCTTGAAACCGTGTTTATAAACACGAGAGTTGAGAATCTGTATTTAAGCTCAAGTGCAGTTAAACAAATTTGCGAATTAGGTGGGGATATTAATGACTTTGTCCCTGAAATAATTTGTGAAGATATAGTAAAAAGAATAAAAAGAGGTGTAAGCAAATGACAATAGAAAACTTGCTTGAAGAAATCGAGGCTATACTTGAAGAAGGTAAATCAGTTCCATTTACATCAAATCTTTTGGTTGATGCACAGGCAATCAAAACAGCTATTGAAGATATAAGACTCAATATGCCTGAAGAACTTATGCAGGCAAGAAAGATTGCTTCAGAAAGAAAAGAAATCCTTACAGGTGCTCAGGATAATGCTGATAAAATCATTGAACAGGCACATATGAGAGCAAAGGAAATCATTTCCGAAGATGAGATTACAAGAGGAGCAGAATTGCGCGCAGAAGAAATCACTCAGCAAGCAAGACAGACTGCTAACGAAATCATCGAACAGGCGAGAGCTTCTGCAACTGAACTTACTGAACAGGCAAGAAACTGGTCAAAAGAAATGCGTCAGAGTGCAAGTGAATATGTTGAAAGCATTGTTGCTGTTGCTGATGAAACTCTTACAAATTCAGTTAACGAAATTCGTCGTGCACGTCAGCACCTTAAGGCTGCATCTCAGTCAAAGCGTATTGACGAATAAGACACAAGGATATTTAATATCATAAGAAGCACACCTCGTAGCATATTTATTTATATAAATTGTGTTCGAGGTGTTTTTATGTTTGTATATTCTGTAAAATCAAAGCATATAAAATTGATGTTGCTTGTTGCTTTCGTTGTTATGACAGTTGTGTCATTATTTATCTTGTCCAACGAAAGTCAACATACAGCAAGTGCAAATGATGTGAGTTTTAATGCTTCATCTCATGAGGAACGTATGAGATTTATCTCTCAGTACGGGTGGGAAGTGGAAGAAGAACCTGCCGAAGTGAAAGAGGTTATAATTCCAACAGAAACAGACGATACTTATAATGCCTACAATGAAATTCAAAAATCGCAAGGTTTTGATTTGAATGATTTTGCAGGTGAACGGGTAAAATGCTGGACATATATTGTAAAAAATTATGAAGGGTATGAAAATCAGGATTGCATACACATAAATCTTCTTGTTTATGATGGTGCTGTAATCGGTGGAGATGTCTGCTCAGTGCGACTTGACGGATTTATGCATGGGTTTTCAAAATCTTAACGGTACATTAAATGGAAAGACTTGATAAAATTCTTGCATCACAGGGGACATTGTCCCGTCGTGATGTGAAAGAAATGATAAAAAAGGGAAGAGTTACTTTAAACGGAACTATTGTGAAAGACAGTTCTGTTAAAATTGATGAAAATACCGACACGATATTGGTTGACGGTGTTGCTGTTGCTCTGAAAAAATACATTTATATAATGATGAATAAACCTCAGGGTGTTGTGTCTGCAAGTGAAAGCGAAACAGATACAACAGTTGTTGATTTAGTCCCCGAAGACCTTTTCAGAAAAGGACTTTTTCCTGCCGGGCGACTGGATAAAGATACAACGGGCTTTGTTCTTATAACTGACGATGGCGATTTCGCTCATAAAATTCTTTCACCTAAAAATCACATATTCAAAACGTATATTGCAGGTCTTGAACACAGTCTTACAAGTGAAGACATAAAATCACTTGAAAGTGGAATTACTCTTGGTGATGGTACTGTGTTGAAGGAATCAAAAGTGGAAGTTCTGGATAATTCGGACAAGCCCTGTGTAAAAATTATGATTTGCGAGGGCAAATACCATCAGGTGAAAAGAATGTTTGCGGCAACGGGCAATAAGGTCTTGTCACTTCATCGTTCAAAAATGGGCGAACTATACCTTGATGAGAGCCTTAAACCCGGTGAATGTCGTGAAATTACACCTGATGAACTTGTAAAAATTTCTGAAAAGTAAAAGTTTTAGTCATTTTTAACAATGAAAGTCGAAGTTAAAAATTAACTAAAATGCGACTAATACACAAAAAAAACTGAAATTTTTGTGTAATTTGTTTGAAAAAAGTTAGAAAATATCAAAAACTCACTTGCAAAAACAGTTTTTATTGTGTAAAATACATAGTATCGTAATTGTTAATTTGTATAAAAGGTGGTATAGGAATGTCAAACAGATTGTTTCAGGGAATCGTTCATCAGATGACAGAGGTTGTTGAAAGAACTTTTGGTGTTATTGATGAAACAGGTACTGTTATTTCCTGTAGTGATTTAGGACGTATCGGTGAGGTGCAGTCAAATGCCGTATCTGACGTTTTTTCTTCTTCTGAAAATACAGTTATAGACGGATATACATATAAAGTTTTCAGTGCGCATATGCATCCTGTTTATGCCATTTTTGTTGAAGGGGATGACCAAATTGCCAATAAATATGTTGGTGTTCTTGCTGTGTCACTCTCTACTATAAAACAGTATTACGATGAAAAATATGACCGTGGAAATTTCATTAAAAATGTCATTCTTGATAATATCTTGCCGGGTGATATATATATTAAGGCAAGAGAACTTCATTTCAGTAATGATGTAACACGTGCTGTTCTTTTAATCAGAATTACAGAGAAAAATGATGTTTCAGTATTTGATGTTATTCAGGATTTGTTCCCGGACAAGTCAAAGGATTTCGTCATCAATATAAACGAAACTGATATTGCACTCGTAAAAGAGGTTAAGCATAATATTGAAACAAAAGACCTTGAAAAACTTGCACGTTCAGTTGCTGATTCATTGGGTACTGAGTATTATACTCATGTTCTTGTTGGTATTGGTACGGCTATCGACAGCATTAAAGATTTGGCACGTTCATACAGAGAAGCTCAGGTTTCTCTCGAAGTTGGTAAGGTGTTTGATACTGAAAAAACTATTGTAAGTTATGAAAATCTTGGTATCGCAAGACTTATCTATCAGCTCCCAACAACTCTTTGTGAGATGTTTCTTCGTGAAATCTTCAAGCGTGGTTCAATCGAAAGCCTTGACCATGAAACACTTTTCACAATTCAAAAATTCTTTGAAAACAACCTTAATGTTTCCGAAACATCAAGAAAACTTTTTGTTCACAGAAACACTCTCGTTTATCGTCTTGAAAAGATTAAGAAGCTTACAGGTCTTGACCTTCGTGAATTTGATGATGCGATTGTGTTTAAAGTAGCATTGATGGTTAAAAAATACCTTGATGCAAACCCAATTAAATACTAATTTAGGATTTTACTATGAAAAAGAAGCAGAAAAATATACTGCTTCTTTTTGTTTTGTCTATAATGCAACAAAATAATACAATACTTTTGTGCAAAGCGACGATAAATGTGAACTTTTTTTAAAAGTCATTACAAACACAATATTTTGTGGTATAATGTAAACCAACAATGACTATTTGTGTTATTGTTGCTAATTTTAGGTAAGAATATATGATTTATAATACATAAAGGATAAGGTGCATATTGTGATTGAGTTAAAACATGTTTCAAAAACTTATGAAAATGGTACAAATGCTCTTCATGATGTTTCCATTAAAATTGAAGATGGCGAATTCGTCTTTATTGTTGGTTCATCCGGTGCGGGTAAAAGTACATTTCTTAAAATAATTATGCGAGAGCAAGTGCCAAACAGTGGTTCTGTCGTAATTAACGACTACAATCTTAATAAGATAAGAAAAAAAGATATTCCAAAATTCCGCAGAACAATGGGTATTGTTTTCCAGGATTTCCGTCTTATTCCAAGTATGACAGTATACGATAATGTTGCGTTTGCTATGCGAGTTATCGGTGCAAAAGAAAAAGACATAAGAAAAAGAGTTCCATACGTGCTGAGCCTTGTTGGACTTACTTCAAAGGCACGACAGTTACCTACACAGCTTTCCGGCGGTGAACAGCAAAGAGTTGCCCTTGCACGTTCATTGGTTAATAATGCCGGAATTATTATTGCGGACGAGCCTACGGGTAATATAGACCCTGAGATGTCATATGAAATCGTTGATTTGCTCAATCATATTAACGCAAATGGTACGACTGTTGTTATGGTAACCCACGAACATGAGCTTGTCCGTCGTTTTAATCATCGTGTTATTACACTTAATCAGGGCAGAATTGTTTCTGATACTTGTGCGAAACAACAGGAAGAAACTGAAAAACATGCGAATGAAGAACCTGTTTATTACGAAACTCAGGCAGAACTTAAAGAAGCTGTTGAACAGGAACTTCAGGAAACTGTTAACCAGATGCGAGATGAGGTAATTAACTCTCTTATTCAACTTGATGACGAGAACAATACATCATCGTCATTTTACCATCAGCCTAATAGTGATGATGAACTTGAAGAATTTATGAAAACTTACGGTGTAGATACTTCAAATGAGTCGGTTGATGATGTCCTTAAGGAACTTGATGAAAAAAAGGACGGAGGTGACGCACAATGAAAGGTGCAAGTTTAGGCTATTTAACAAAAGAAGGTTTTCGTAATATCTGGGTAAACAGACTTATGTCATTGGCGTCAGTAACAGTTCTCATGGCATGTCTTGTCATCATTGGACTTGGTACAATGATTTTCTTTAATATCGACGAATTGCTTAATACCATTGAACGACAGAACGTTGTTATGGTTTATGTTGATAAAACAGCAACAGAAGACCAGACGTCGCAACTTGGAAATCAGATAGATTCAATGAATAATGTAGCAGAATGTATTTTTATTTCAAAAGAAGATGCATTTCAGGCTCAACTTGAATCAATGGGTGATGATGCGGTGCTTCTTGAAGGACTTGACGAAAACCCGCTTCCTGATGCATTTAAGGTGGTAGTGAGCGATTTGACACAGTTCAAAGCAACTGTTGACGGTATCCGAAATCTTGATTGTGTTGATACAGTGCGTGAAAACGGTGATGTGGCCGATAAATTGATAAGTGTACGTAAGGCCGTTTCAACAGTGATAATCGGTATGGTTTCATTGTTATTCATTGTGTCGTTGTTCATTATTTCAAATACCATTCGTATTACAATGTTCTCACGAAAACTTGAAATCAGCATTATGAAAGCCGTTGGTGCTACAAATTGGTTTATTCGTTGGCCATTTATGGTTGAAGGTATGCTTTTAGGTATAATTTCAAGTGCAGTATCATTCGGTGTGCTTTTCGGACTTTATCAGGGCATGGTTTACATTTTTAAAGACCTTCTTGCAATTTTCACACCTGTTGCATTCGGTGGTTATGCAGGTTATATTTTGTTGATATTTATGGTTATCGGTATATTTACCGGTTCTTTCGGAAGCCTTATTTCAATGGGCAAATATCTTAAGGAACAGGGGAGTGTTGTAAGTGAAGATTAGTACAAAGCTTATTTCTTTGATTTTTGCTTTTGTTTTTCTCTTTTCAGCAGTTGTGTTCCCTGCATCAGCACAGGATGAATCCGATTTCCAGGATAAGATTGATTACTGGGAAGATTATATTGAAAAAAATGAATCAAATGAAGAGAATGTTCAGGAGATTCTTGACGCTCTTGATGAACAGAACGATGCTATCAGTTCAAAAATTGCAGCAAAAGAGAAAGAAATCTATCCTTTTAGAGTTAAAGTTAACCAACTCAATGAGCAGATTGCATCACTCCAGAGGCGTATAACTGAACTTGGTAACGAAATCACAAAAATTGAAGCTCAGACAGAGGAACAGAATAAGACAATTGATGAAACCTATGATGTTCTTGGTCAGCGTTTGCGAGCTGCATATATGGCAGGCGAAACAAGTGAACTTGAAGTTTTCCTTAGTGCTACAAGCTTTGAAGATTTCCTTACTCGAAGTGAACTTCTTCGTCAGGTTGCAAAACACGATAATGAAGTAATTGCAGAACTTGAAGGAAAAATTAAAGAACTTAATAAAATGCTTGAAGATTTAACTGCAAAGCGCAGCGAAATTGAAGAAAGTAAAGTTAAGGTTGAAGCTGATAAAAAGGAAGTTGAAGTAGAAAAAGCAGTTCTTGATAAGGAACTCGCAGTTCTTCAAAAAGACGAGAGTAAACTCACTTCCAATATCAATAAACAAAATGCTCTTCTTGAAAAATATCAGAGCAATCAGGCTTACGGTGAAAAGCAAAAAGAAAAAGCTGAACGAGAATTTAAGCA
>JAZSKT010000090.1:0-5369 GCA_045534995.1 Candidatus Fimenecus sp. | reverse complement strand
GAAGAATCTCTCTTATGATTACGATAAATCAAATTCTTCGTCTGGAACCGCGCAGAATGACCATTAAAACGTAAGTTGGTGTTTTTAAGTCGGAGGCCAAGCGGTCTTAGGAAGACAAACTGGTAAGACAACTCCTTGGCTCACAGAACGACATGGCTACGAACCGACTTGAAGAATCTCTCTTATGATTACGATAAATCAAATTCTTCGTCGCGAACTACTCAGAATGACCATTAAAACGTAAGTTGGTGTTTTTATGTTATATTATCTTGAAAATAAGTTTTTAAAAATTTCAATTGATACTCACGGTGCGGAGCTTTCTTCAATTTTCAATAAAAAAGAAAATAAGGAAATGCTCTGGCACGGTGACCCTGCTTTTTGGGGCAGAAAAAGCCCTGTGCTTTTTCCTGTTGTTGGAAAATACAAAAACGGTAAAACCACATACAACGGAAAAGAATATGCACTTGGTCAGCACGGTTTTGCAAGAGACAGTGAATTTACACTCATCGAACAGACAGATAATAAACTTTCATTTGAACTGATAAGCAACGAGAATACCATCCAGAAATATCCATTTAATTTTCGTCTTATCTGTTCATTTGAACTTAAGGATAATAAAATCATTGTTTGTTGGAATGTCCAGAACACAGACGATAAAACAATTTATTTTTCAATCGGTGCTCATCCTGCTTTCTATTGTAAAAAAGGTGAAACTGTCCTTTCAATGAATGGTGAAAATCTCCAATATAGCCTTGTCAATTCTGACGGACTTTATACTTCTCAAAAGTATGATGTTGAAAACAATTTTGTTCTTCACGACAATATATTTGACAATGATGCACTCATTATCGAAAACAGTAACGTAAATGAAGTTTCTCTTATTGATAGCGATAAGAAATACATTACAGTTAAATTTGATGCACCGCTTTTCGGCATTTGGTCACCTACAAAGAAAAACGCTCCTTTTGTATGCATTGAACCTTGGTACGGCAGATGCGATGCTGAATATTTTAACGGTGATATTACCGAAAGAGAATGGGGTAACTCATTAAACATAAATGGAAATTGGAATAAGGAGTATGAAATCATAATCCATGAGTAAGTATAAATATATTTTATTCGATTTTGACGGAACATTGACAGATTCATCAGAAGGTATTTTCAAAAGCCTTACTTATGCCTTTGAAAGTTATGGTCACGGTACTCCGCCACTTGATTTATTGAAAAAATTTATCGGTCCGCCACTTTATCACAGTTTCACAGTATTCTGTGGCTTTGACGACAAACACGCCTGGGAAATGACGGACAAATACCGTGAAAGATACCGTAAAATCGGCTATCTTGAAAGTTGTCTTTATGATGGTGTTGCTGATACATTAAAGGTACTTAAAGACCAAGGATATATTCTTGCAACTGCATCTTCAAAGCCTTTGCACTTTGTTGACCAGATTTGCGAAAACCTCCAGATAAAAAAATACTTTGATTTCCTTGGTGGTACAGAGTTTGATAACACAAGCGAAAGCAAAGCAACAGTTATCGAAAACGCTATGAAAAACATCGGTGCATCTTTAGATGACACACTTATGGTTGGTGACACCAAATTCGATATTGATGGTGCACATCAGGTTGGAATCCCTTGTTGTGCTGTGCTTTACGGATTCGGTAGTCGTGAAGATTTCGAGGAATATAACGCAGAATATATTATCGAAAAAGCAGAAGAAATTTTAGATATAGTGAAGTGAGATTATGTCAACACCTTTAGCAGACAGACTTCGTCCGCAGACCATTGACGATATGGTTGGTCAGCGTCACCTTTTAGGTGTAAATATGCCTTTACGCAACATCGTTGAGTCAGGCTATCTTCCAAATTTAATATTTTACGGTCCGTCAGGCACAGGAAAGACAACTCTTGCAAGAATTATTGCGAAAAATACAAATCGCAAGTTGCACCACATAAACGGTACAAATGCAAGCACAGCCGACATTAAAGCAATCGTCAGCGAACTCGACACATTTGCAGCACCAAACGGAATTCTACTCTACCTTGACGAGATTCAGTATTTCAATAAAAAGCAACAACAGTCTTTGCTTGAATATATTGAAAGCGGTAAAATCACATTGATTGCATCCACAACTGAAAATCCGTATTTTTACATATACTCTGCGGTACTTTCCCGTTGTACTGTTTTTGAGTTCAAATCAGTAACGCCTGACGATGTTGTACCCGCAGTAAAGCGTGGATTTGATTTTCTTGAAAATGAAACAGGACTTCCGCTTGAAATTGAAGACGGTGTTTGTGAGCATATTGCAACTGCCTGTGGCGGTGATGTGCGAAAATCATTGAATTTTGTTGAACTTTGTGTGCTTTCTGCAAGCATTACCGACAACAAAAGAGTGATTACTCTTGAAAATGCAGGCAGTCTTACTATGAAAAATACTTTCCGTTACGATAAGTTCGGTGATGAGCATTATGATATTCTCTCTGCTTATCAAAAAAGTATGCGTGGCAGTGACCCTGATGCGGCACTCCATTATCTTGCACGACTTTTAGAAGCAGGAGATATGGTTTCGGCTATTCGTAGACTTTTGGTTTGTGCAAGCGAAGATGTGGGACTTGCTTATCCGCAGATTTTGCCTATTGTAAAGGCTGCTTGTGATATTGCAATGCAGGTCGGCATGCCTGAAGCTGCAATTCCGCTTGGTGATGCAGTTGTTTTAGTTGCAACAAGTCCAAAGTCAAACACAGGTCACGACGGAATTTTCGCAGCGCTTGACGATGTGCGAAAAGGAAATTACGGTAAAATTCCACGACAGTTACAGAATAAGCATTATGACGGTGAAGATGCAACGGTGAAGGGACAGAATTATCTCTATCCTCACGATTATCCAAACCGTTGGGTTAAGCAGCAGTATCTGCCTGATGCTATTAAAAATAAAAAATATTATGAATTCGGTGAGAACAAAACCGAACAAATGGCAAAAGAATATTGGAAAAGGATTAAGGGTGAATAAAAATGGCTAAAAGAGAAGATTACATCAGTTGGGACGAATATTTTATGGGTATTGCTTTGCTTTCTTCATACAGAAGCAAAGACCCAAGCACACAGGTTGGTGCTTGTATCGTTGACGACAATAACAAGATTATGTCAGTGGGTTACAACGGGTTCCCACACGGTTGTAATGATGATGAATTTCCTTGGGACAGAAGTGGTGACGAATACGACACAAAATACCCTTATGTTTGTCATGCAGAGCTTAATGCAATTCTCAACAATGGTGGCAGAAACTTAAACGGATGCAAAATTTATGTTGCACTTTTCCCTTGTAACGAATGTGCAAAGGCAATTATCCAGAGTGGCATCAAAGAGGTTTTATATATCTCTGACAAATACAAGGACACAGTCGGCAACCGTGTTTCACGCAGAATGTTTGATGCTGCAGGTGTTAAATATACAAAAATCAAGTTAAGCCGTGACGAACTTAAAGTAAGCTTCAGAGAAGAGGATATCTAATGGGTAAAAACGACTTTTTTGCTTTCACTTCTCGTACCAAGTACATAAATCGTTGGGCGTTGATGCGAAATACAAGATATGAAACTTTGAGTGAACATTCAGCCGAAGTGGCACAGTTAGCGTATGCACTTGCATCAATTGGAAATCAGCGTTTAGGTAAGGAATACAACTGTGAAAGAGCATCACTTTTAGGGCTTTATCACGACACACCTGAAATTATCACAGGTGACTTGCCAACTCCTGTTAAATATTATAGCAAGGAAACAAAAGAGGCATACAAGGCAGTTGAAAAAAACGCGTCAAAACAACTTCTTTCAATGCTTCCTGAAGATTTACTCCCCTCTTTTGAACCTCTTTTCAAGAAGAAAAACGAGGATAAGGAACTTTGGAAATTAGTCAAAGCTGCCGACAAAATAAGCGGATATTTAAAATGTGTTGAAGAAAGAAAAGCAGGAAATGGCGAATTTTGTGAAGCAGAGGAAAGACTTCTTAAATCAATAGAAAAAAGTGAACTTGACGAAGTTAAAATCTTCGCAGAAGAATTCTTACCATCCTTCCACAAAACGTTAGACCAAATGAAAAAATAGGTGCAAAACGCAAAGTGTAAAATTGTAGGGGCGATTCACGAATTGCCCTTTTTCTCGGCTCCCTCTGACGAGAGAGGTATTAAATCCATAACAAAACAAAAAGAGCAGGTTTTTACACCTGCTCTTTCTTTTATATACTTTTTAGAATTAAAGTTCTGCGAAGTATTTGATTGTTCTAACCATCTGTGATGTGTAGCTGTTTTCGTTGTCATACCAAGAAACAACCTGAACTTCATAGAGGTCATCAGCAATCTTAGCAACCATTGTCTGTGTTGCATCGAAGAGTGAGCCGTACTTCATACCGATAACGTCTGAAGAAACGATTTCGTCTTCATTGTAGCCGAAGCTTTCTGATGCAGCAGCCTTCATAGCAGCGTTGATGCCTTCTTTTGTAACTTCGCCCTTAACAACAACTGTAAGAATTGTTGTTGAACCCGTTGGGACAGGAACTCTCTGTGCAGAACCGATGAGTTTGCCGTTGAGTTCAGGAATAACAAGACCGATAGCCTTTGCAGCACCTGTTGAGTTAGGAACGATGTTAGCAGCACCAGCACGAGCTCTTCTCATGTCGCCCTTTCTGTGAGGACCGTCGAGAATCATCTGGTCGCCTGTGTAAGCGTGAATTGTAGCCATGATACCGCTCTGGATTGGAGCATAATCATTGAGAGCCTTTGCCATAGGAGGGAAGCAGCTTGTAGTACAAGAAGCTGCTGAAATGATTGTGTCATCAGCTGTAAGTGTATCTTCGTTAACTGAGAATACGATTGTCTTAAGGTCGTTGCCTGCAGGAGCAGAAATAACAACTTTCTTAGCACCGGCATCGATATGAGCCTGGCTCTTTGCCTTTGAGCAGTAGAAACCTGTACATTCGAGAACTACGTCAACACCGATTTCGCCCCAAGGAAGTTCTGCAGCGTTAGCCATAGCATAGATTTTAAGAGTTTTGCCGTCAACTGTGATTGTACCTGCTTCATCATCAGCTTCAACTGTGTGAAGGTTTTCACCGATTTTACCACAGTAGCCACCCTGTGCTGTGTCATACTTAAGAAGCTGAGCAAGCATTGATGGTTTTGTAAGGTCGTTGATAGCTACTACGTCGTAGCCTTCTGCGCCGAACATCTGTCTGAAAGCAAGACGTCCGATACGGCCGAAGCCGTTAATTGCAACTTTAACTGACATTTTGAATTCCTCCGAAAAATTTATTATTGTGTATGGAATAATTCCATTCCCTACCAGATATATTTTATACTATTTTCCTAAAATATACAAT
>JAZSKT010000174.1:0-4679 GCA_045534995.1 Candidatus Fimenecus sp. | reverse complement strand
GACAGACAGGAATTCAAAGATACAATGGAAGCAATCGGCGAACCTTGTATTGAATCACTTGTTGTTGAAACAGTTGAAGACGCTCTTGACTTCTCTGCTAAAATCGGTTATCCCGTTATTGTTCGTCCTGCATACACACTTGGTGGTACAGGTGGCGGTATTGCTTATGACGAAAAGCAATTATTTGAAATCGCATCAAATGGTATCCGTCTTTCACGTGTAAATCAGGTTCTTATTGAGAAATGTATTTCAGGTTGGAAAGAAATCGAATTTGAAACAATGCGTGACTCAAAAGGTAACTGCATAACAATCTGTTCAATGGAAAATATGGACCCTGTTGGCATTCATACAGGTGACTCAATCGTTGTTGCTCCTGCACAGACACTTATGGACAAAGAATATTCTATGCTTCGTAATGCTGCTCTCAACATTATCGATGCACTCGATATTCAGGGTGGTTGTAACGTTCAGTTCGCTCTTCACCCAACATCATTCAAATATGCAGTTATTGAGGTTAACCCTCGTGTTTCCCGTTCATCAGCATTGGCTTCAAAGGCAACAGGCTTCCCTATCGCACGAGTTGCATCTAAAATTGCTCTGGGACTTGGTCTTGACGAAATTCCAAATGCTGTTACAGGCAAAACATTCGCATCATTTGAGCCTACAATTGACTATATCGTATGTAAGTTCCCAAAATGGCCATTTGACAAGTTTGTTACTGCAAAGAAAACACTTGGTACACAGATGAAGGCTACAGGTGAAGTAATGTCAATTGCTCGTACATTTGAGGCTGCACTTCACAAGTCACTTCATTCACTTGAAGAAAATAAAGAGTCACTTCTTCTTGATGCGTTTATGGAAATGAGTAAGGAAGAAATCCACGAAACTCTTTATAATGTTGACAACCTTCGTGTTTATGCTATTGCAGTTGCTATTTACAAAGGAATTGAACTCAGTGAAATCCACGACATCACAAGGATTGATATGTGGTTCTTAAACAAAATCAAGAATATTGTAGATATGGAAAAGACACTTAAATCCGGTAAATGCGATAAGGAAACTCTTTTCCAAGCAAAGAAAATGGGCTTTACTGATAGCGTTATTGCTAAAAATGTTGGCACAACAAAGAGTGCAGTTAAACACTTGAGAAAACTTTGGGATATTATGCCTTCATTCTCAATCGTTGATACTTGTGCTGCTGAATTTGCTGCACAGACACCATACTACTATTCAGATTACGGAATTGCAAACGAAGTAAATCCAAAAACTGACAAGAAAAAGATTATGGTATTGGGTTCTGGTCCTATCCGTATCGGTCAGGGTGTTGAATTCGACTACTGCTCAGTTCATTCAGTATGGGCACTTAAAAAGGCAGGATGTGAAGCAATTATCGTAAATAACAACCCTGAAACAGTTTCAACTGACTTTGACGTTTCAGATAAGCTCTACTTTGAGCCACTTACACCTGAATATGTTACAAGCATTGTTGAACTTGAAAATCCTGACGGTGCTATTGTTCAGTTCGGTGGACAGACTGCTATTAAACTTACAAAAACACTTAATGATTTAGGTGTTAAGATTCTCGGTACTGATGCTGACCACGTTGACGCTGCTGAAGACAGAGAAAGATTTGACGAAATCCTTGAATTCTGTGACATAGCCCGTCCAAAGGGACAGACAGTATTTACAGCACAGGAAGCAATTGCTGCTGCTCATTCGCTTGGTTATCCTGTTCTTGTTCGTCCAAGCTATGTTCTTGGTGGTCAGGGTATGCAGATTGCAGCAAGCGATGAAGACATCCTTGAATTTATGGATATTATTACAAGAACAATTCCTGACCTTTCAGAACATCCTGTTCTTGTTGACAAATACCTTATGGGACAAGAAGTTGAAGTTGATGCTATCTGCGACGGAAAAGACATTCTCATTCCTGGTATTATGGAGCATATCGACCGTGCAGGTATTCACTCAGGTGACTCAATTTCAGTTTATCCTGCAGTTACACTTTCTCAGAAAGTTCAGAAAACAATCGTTGATTACACAAAACGACTTGCATCAGCATTGCATGTTGTTGGTATGATGAACATACAATTTATTGTACTTCGTGAAACAGTATATATCATTGAAGTTAACCCTCGTTCTTCAAGAACTGTTCCTTACATCAGTAAGGTTACAGGTATTCCTGCTATCAGCCTTGCAACAAGAGCAATGCTTGGCGAAAGAATTGCCGATATGGGTTACGGTACAGGACTTTACAAGAACAGCGGTTATTATGCAATCAAACTTCCTGTATTCTCATTCGAAAAGATTATCGGTGCTGACACTTCTCTCGGCCCTGAAATGAAATCAACAGGTGAAGTTCTCGGTATCTCAACTGATTATAACGAAGCACTTCTTAAGGCATTTGAAGGTGGCGGTGTTTCAATGCCTAAGGATGCAAAAATCGTTGTTACTGTCCGTGACAAGGATAAGAAAGAGGTTGGCGAAATGCTTAAGGAATTCAAGGATTCTGACTTTGAATTCTATGCAACACCAGGTACTTGCAAGGTTCTTCGTGAAGCAGGAATCGAATGCAAAGAAGTTAATCCGCTTACAGGTCAGTCACCTAACATTATGGATATGCTTCAGAATGGTGAGGTTTCACTTATTATCAACACACCTACACACGGTCGTCTTGCTAACCGTGACGGATTTAAGCTTCGTCGTCTTGCAGTTGAATCAGGTACATCTTGTCTTACCTCTCTTGACGCGGCACTCAGCGTTATGAGAAGTACATTCGTAGTTCCTGACGGAAAGATGAGCCTTACTGATATTGCATCTCTTAAGTTATAATAAATTAAGCCGGAATTGAGTGCAAAAGCTTAATTCCGGCAATTTTTTAAGGAGTTGGATTCTTATGACAGGTATAATTGAATATACACTTATGAATGCTCATAAGGATTTTGATACTTTACCTTTTTCAAAGGTTGACGGTCTTATTTTTGCCCAGTTGGCATATTTAGATTACTATACCTTTGTGCCTGACAAACAGTTGTTTGCAAGAGGTATAACATTTACTAAAATTTCCGAACAGGAAGGATTTGAAAACCTCTTCCCTCTTGAAAGAACTGCAAGAAAAAATCTTTTGCTCTTTAATTCAATGGCATACAGCAAAAGATACAGAAATGTCAGAATCAATTATCACGAAAATGTTTTTGACCCTGAAAAGGCAATTCAGTTTTCTGCTACAACATTTCTTTTACCTGACGGAAACGCTTGTGTTTCATTCAGGGGAACTGACTCAACCATTACAGGTTGGCGTGAAAATTTTGATATGCTTTATAATGACACAGTTCCTGCACAACATTTAAGTGTAAAATACCTTAACAAGGTTGCAAGTAAAATCAAAGGTAAAATAACTGTTGTAGGTCATTCAAAGGGCGGAAACCTTGCAATTTATTCGAGTGTTATGTGTTCGCCAAAAACAAAGGAAAAGATTATTGAAGTACAAACCTTTGACAGTCCCGGGTTTACTGAAGATTTTGTAACATCACAAAAATACCTCGATATGGAAAACCGAATAGCAAAATTTGTTCCTGAAGAATCTATGATAGGTATGTTATTAAGCAATACTGACTCTTACCGTATTGTAAAAAGTGAGGGTGAAGGAATTCATCAGCACGACCCATTTTTATGGATTATTGAGAACAATGACTTTGTTACAGGTGAGAAAATACATACAAGTGCAAAGCTTGTTACAAATACATTTAAAGAATGGATGAAAAATTATAACCCTGAGCAGCGCCAACTTTTTATTGACGGTATTTTCGATATAATTGAAGCCACAAATGCCCAAAAGGCTGAAAGCTTCATTGAATGGAGTGACTATCTTAAGGAGAATACATCATTATTCTACGACACAATTAAAGATTTAGACCCTGAAATGAGAAGTTTTATGCTGAAATTTTTAGGAAGCATATTCCCATCAGCAAAAGATAGTCTTTTAATAGCACCAAAAAGGATTATTAAAAGCACCTTTAATAAAATCAAATCAAGAAGAAATGACACAGAAGATGTTTCTTTTGATTAATAAATCAAATGTCAGTTCGAAACCATCCTGACATGGGTAGCTAAAACTACTCTAAATCAAAACTATGGAGTGAAAAAAATGAATAAGAAAAAGACGGTTCTTGTAGTACAATCGGCAGTTATTGCGGCACTTTATGCGGGACTCACCTATGCAGCCAGTATGCTGAATTTAGCTTACGGCAGTATTCAATTCAGGTTTTCCGAAGCACTGACAATTTTGGCTGCTACATCCCCTGCTGCTATTCCCGGACTAACCATTGGTTGTTTTTTAGGTAACATAACAAGTCCTTACGGAATAATAGACATTATCTGCGGAACGACAGCAACATTTATTGCAGCAATTTTCAGTTACAAAACGCGAAATATCAGGTTTAAGGATTTACCTTTACTGTCAGCATTCTTTCCTGTAATTGCAAATGCAATAATTGTAGGAATTGAAATTACAGTATTTATGCCTGAGGGATTTAAGTTACAAGCATTTTTAATCAATGCTCTGCAAATAGCAATCGGTCAGTTTTTAATGTGCTACGGTCTTGGAATACAAGTCGGAGGCCAAGCGGTCTTAGGAAGACAAACTGGTAAGACAACTCCTTGGCTCACAGAACGACATG
>JAZSKT010000024.1:0-3154 GCA_045534995.1 Candidatus Fimenecus sp. | reverse complement strand
CGTGATATGAGATTTATTGCTGATTACAGCGGTAAAATAAAGGATTATATGACAAGTGAAGGTCTTGTTACTGCTCCTGTGGGCACAAATCACGATGAAGCAAAGAAAATTCTTATGCAACATAAGATCGAAAAGCTTCCTTTGGTTGATGCACAGGGCTTCCTTAAAGGCCTTATAACAATTAAGGATATTGAAAAAGCAGTTAAATATCCAAATTCAGCAAGAGATTCTATGGGCAGACTTCTTTGCGGTGCTGCTGTTGGTGCAACTGCTGATGTACTTGATCGTGTAGCAGCTCTTATTGAAGCAGGTGTTGATTTGGTTACTCTTGACTCTGCTCATGGCCACAGTCACGGAATTATCAATGCTGTTGCAAAAGTAAAGGCTGCTTATCCTGACCTTCCTCTTATCGCAGGTAATATTGCTACTGCTGAAGCTACAAAAGCTCTTATTGATGCAGGTGCAGACTGCGTTAAGGTTGGTATCGGCCCTGGTTCTATCTGTACAACTCGTGTTGTTGCAGGTATCGGTGTTCCTCAGATTACAGCTGTTTATGATTCAGCAAATGAAGCTGCAAAGCACGGTATTACAGTAATTGCTGATGGTGGTATCAAGTATTCAGGTGAAATCGTTAAGGCTATTGCTGCGGGTGCTTCTGCTATTATGGTTGGTTCACTTGTTGCAGGTTGTGAAGAGTCACCGGGCGAAAGCGAAATCTATCAAGGCCGTCAGTTCAAGGTTTATCGTGGTATGGGTAGTATTGCTGCTATGAACAACGGTTCAAAAGACAGATACTTCCAGGCAAATAACAAGAAACTCGTTCCGGAAGGTGTTGAAGGTCGTGTTCCTTATAAGGGAACTCTTTCAGACACAATCTATCAGCTTATGGGTGGTCTTAAAGCAGGTATGGGTTACTGCGGTTGTGCAACAATCGAAGAACTTAAGACAAAGACAAAGTTTATCAGAATTACAAATGCAGGTCTTAAGGAAAGCCATCCTCATGACGTTTATATTACAAAGGAAGCTCCTAACTATTCAGGAAATATATAAATTAAGGAAAAAGAAATTATGTTTGAGAATTTAATTGATTCAATCGGATTTATAAATAACACTGACCCGGAAGTTGCAGAGGCAATGGGTCTTGAACTTAAAAGACAGAGAGAAAATCTTGAGCTTATTGCAAGTGAAAACATTGTTTCACCTGCAGTTATGGCTGCTATGGGTAGCGTACTTACAAATAAATATGCTGAGGGCTATCCGGGAAAGAGATATTACGGTGGCTGTCAGCACGTTGATATTGTAGAAGATATTGCTCGTGACAGACTTAAGAAACTTTTCGGTGCTGCTTATGCTAATGTTCAGCCACATTCAGGTGCACAGGCAAATATGGCAGTTTACTTTGCTCTTATCCAGCCGGGCGATACAGTTATGGGTATGAATCTTGCTGAAGGTGGCCACTTAACTCACGGTTCACCTGTAAATATGTCAGGTAAATATTATAATTTTGTGCCTTATGGCGTTGACGAAAACGGTTTCCTTGATTACGATGCTTTTGAAGCAAAGGCAAAGGAATGTCAGCCAAAACTTATTGTAGCAGGTGCATCTGCATACCCAAGAACTATTGACTTTGAAAGAATGGCAAATATTGCACACAGCGTTGGTGCATACTTTATGGTTGATATGGCTCATATTGCAGGTCTTGTTGCGGCAGGACTTCATCCATCACCTGTTCCTTACGCAGATGTTGTTACATCAACAACACATAAGACTCTTCGTGGTCCTCGTGGCGGTATTATTCTTTGCAAAGACGAAGAATTTGGAATGCAGTTTAACAAGGCTATTTTCCCGGGTACACAGGGCGGTCCTTTAATGCATATTATCGCAGGTAAGGCAGTTTGCTTTGGTGAAGCTTTAAGTGATGATTTCAAGGCATATCAGCAGAGAGTTATTGATAATGCAAAAGCTCTTGCAAATGGTCTTACAAAGAGAGGAATCAACTTGGTTTCCGGCGGCACAGATAATCACCTTATGCTTGTTGACCTTCGTTCAGTTGGTATTACAGGTAAAGAACTTGAACACAGACTTGATGAAGTTCACATTACAGCGAATAAAAATGCTATTCCTAATGACCCTGAAAAACCATTTGTTACAAGCGGTGTAAGAATTGGTACTCCTGCAGTTACAACAAGAGGTCTTGGTGTAGAGGATATGGACAAGATTGCAGAGTTTATTTATCTTGCAGCAACTGATTTTGAAGATCAGAAAGAGTATATCACAAATGGCGTTGCAGAAATCTGTAAGAAATATCCATTATATGAATAATTCATAAGTTATAATCCCCACTGCATAGAATGTTAAAAAATGCAGTGGGGGAAATTATATGAGATTTACCAAAATGCACGGCGCAGGAAACGACTATATTTACATTGACTGTTTTGCGCAGAATGTGGAAAATCCAAGAATTTTGTCAAAAAGATTAAGTGACAGGCATTTTGGTGTTGGTGCAGACGGAATCGTTTTAATCAAACCGTCTGTAATTGCCGATTGTTTTATGGATATTTATAACGCAGACGGTTCAAGGGCTCAGATGTGCGGAAATGCAGTAAGATGTACTGCAAAATACATATATGATAACAAGTTAAAGAATTCAACAATATTGGTTGAAACTCTCAGCGGAATTAAAACTGTTGAGATAATAAAGAAAGACGGAATTGCTATTGGTGGCAGAGTGAACATGGGAAAACCCATACTTAACGGTCGTCAGATTCCCACACGATACGGTACAAGTATTGTGAAAAAGGAAAAATTAAATATAGAAAATAAGATTTATGAAATCACTTGCGTTTCAATGGGAAATCCCCATTGTGTAGTGTTTTGTAATGATATAGAAAAACTTGATTTAAAGACAATTGGTCCGTTTTTTGAAAACCACGAAATGTTCCCTGAAAGAATAAATACGGAGTTTGCAGAGATTTTAGACGAAAATTATCTGAAAATGCGAGTGTGGGAACGCGGTAGTGGTGAAACACTTGCCTGTGGCACAGGTGCTTGTGCAGTTGCCGTGGCATCAGTTATAAATGGAATCTGCTCAAAAAATGAGGAAATTACCATTCAAGTCAAAGGTGGAGAACTAAAAGTTCAATGGAACGAAAAT
>JAZSKT010000253.1:0-10858 GCA_045534995.1 Candidatus Fimenecus sp. | reverse complement strand
GTTATGACAAATCTTATGCAGTATGTTGATGTTTGTATAGGAAATGAAGAAGATGCTGAAAAGGTATTAGGCTTTAAACCAGGAGAAACAGATGTTACAAGCGGTGAACTTGAGCTTGCAGGATACAAGAGCATATTCTGTCAGATGGTTGAGAAATTTAATTTTGAATATGTAATTTCATCTCTTCGTGTTTCCCATTCAGCATCAGATAATGGATGGTCAGCTTGCATCTATTCAAGAGACACAAAAGAGTTCTATCACTCAAGAGAATACAGAATTGCACCAATCGTTGACCGTGTTGGTGGTGGTGACTCTTTCGCATCAGGCCTTATTTATGGTCTTATGACAACAGAAGACGCACAGACAGCAGTAAACTATGGCGTTGCACACGGTGCACTTGCAATGACTACTCCCGGTGATACATCAATGGCTTCACGCAAAGAAGTAGAAAATATCGTTGGCGGTGCAGGTGCGAGAGTACAGAGATAGTTTCTTTTTCCGCAATACTTTGTGGCTTTCAGCTTGCGGTATACTTGATACAGCTTCGCTTCTGCCACATTGTCTTGCGAAAAAATAAATCTATCTTAAAAATTTAAATGAAAAAGAAATATATTCTTTATTGGAGATGTAATTATGGATAAAGAAAAAATTATTACCCGAATTCAGGACTGTGGTATTGTGGCCGTTGTCCGTGCAGAAACAGTTGACCAGGCTATCAGAATTACTGATGCTTGTATTGAAGGTGGCGTTGCTGCTATCGAACTTACTTTCACAGTTCCACATGCTGACAAGGTTATCGAAGAACTTGCAAAGAGATACACACCTGAAGAAATTATTCTTGGTGCAGGTACTGTTCTTGATGCAGCAACAGCAAGAATTGCTATGCTTTCAGGTGCAGAGTACATTGTAAGCCCTGCTCTTGATATTGAAACACTTAAACTTTGTAACCGTTACAGAGTTCCAATGATGCCCGGTATTATGACAGTTCGTGAAGGACTTCTTGCTATGGAAAATGGTGCAGATATTCTTAAAGTTTTCCCTGCTGACCTTTTCGGACCAAAGATTATCAAGGATATTAAAGGTCCAATTCCGTATGCTAAGATGATGCCGACAGGTGGCGTTGATGCTGACAACGTTGGCGAATGGATTAAAGCAGGTGCTGTTGCAGTTGGTGCAGGTTCATCACTCACAGCAGGTGCAAAGACAGGCGACTACAAGAAGATTACCGAAACAGGTAAGCGCTTTGTAGAAAATATTAAGATTGCAAGAGCAGAACTTGCAGGTAAATAATTGATGTTATAATTAGGGTAGGATATTTGTCCTACCTTTTTTATTGATATAAAAAGGAGTTTTGTCTAATAGATTTTGTTGCATTCTAATGAGAATAGTGATAAAATAATTATAACAGTACAGAAAGGTGGTGCATTATGAAAAAATATTTAAGCTTATTATTAACCATTATAATTGTTATTTGTATTTTCATGTGTACCATTAACGCTTCTGCTTTGACATCGGGTTATTTTTCTTATGAAGTAAAAAATGGTCAGGCTATAATTACATCTTATAACAATTTGTTAGCTACTCGTGTAACCGTACCTGCAGAACTTAATGGCTATCCTGTATATGGAATCGGTGAGGGAGCTTTTAAGAATAAAACCAGAATTACATCTGTTACGGTAAGTTCCGGAGTTAAGGATATTGGCGCGTCTGCTTTTGAGAATTGTACATCTCTTGCGACTATTTCCTTGCCTAATACAATCATACATTTTGGTGAAAAGGCAATTTATAATACTGCATATTACAATGATAGGAGTAATTGGAAAGAGAAGATTACTGGCAGTGAAACAAATTTACCGTGGGAGGATATTGCTGCAGACAATCTTGATTATTTATATTTGGGGAAGATTCTTGTTGAAGTATCGTATTCAGGTACATATGCAATAAATTTTGGCACAACTGTAATTGCTGACGGAGCATTTGCAGGATGTGAGGCAAATCAGGCTACATTGGCAAGTCAGACTGCAACGATAGGCAATAAGGCTTTTAAGGATTGTCAGAATCTTACTACAATAAAGTTTTCCAACAACCTTGAATATATAGGAAAATCTGCCTTTGAAAATTGCACATCACTTGTGGATATAGCTTTACCTGATAAGGATATTGAGATGAATGCAAGTGCATTTTATAATACAGGTTACTATAATAATGCCGAAAATTGGGATGGCGATATTCTATATTACGGAACAAAAGTTATTGGTATAAGACCTGACTGCTCATTAGCAGAAATTCATGATGGTGCAACAGAAATTGTTGGTGAAGCGTTACTCAATAAAGATGTAGTTATTCCTGCTTCTGTTGTGAAAATTTCAGAAAATGCATTTACGGATAGTAAAAATGTTACAATTTACGGATATGTAAATTCTTATGCTCAAGAATTTGCCACAGTTAATAATATAAACTTTGTCCCTATATATACAAAGGGTGATTTAAACAAAGATGGAAAATTAACTCGTGAAGATTATGATATCCTTAGTAATGTATGCCAGACAAGAGAGTATGAGACAGAGCATATTATGGCGGTGGGAGATATAGATGAAGATGGAGCAGTTGACGCCTTTGACTTGATATATCTTGACTTGTTACTCAATAATATGCCACCATCAAGGCTTAAAGGTGATGCTGATGGTGACGGCGATGTGGATTGGCTTGATTACGAGTTGCTTGTTGCCATTTCTCAGACAAGGGCGAAAGTTACGGATAATGTAATGTTTATTCGGTGCGATTTGAATGAAGACGGCGCAGTTGACAGTTTCGATGCTATTTATCTTGACTTAGCATTAAAGAACATAGTTCCTTTAGTATAAAAAATAACGCTTAGAATTTTTCTAAGCGTTTTCTTTTTCTGTAATATATCTGACAACACAGTTGTCGTTATTTGTACCGATAACAATATCTGCGATTTCTTTTACTTGTGGCACGGCATTTTCAACCGCTATCGCAGTGTCAGCCCCGTTCAGCATTATAATATCATTCAGGTTGTCACCAAAAGCGGTGATTTCGCATGCACCTATAATTTCTTTGACTTCTTTTGCACCATTTGCCTTTGAGGCTGTGTGAGAGTAAATTTCAATAAGCCAATCGTCAGAATATGAATCTTTGTAATAGGCAAAGTCAATTTCTGGAATTTCACGGAGTTTTCCAACAATTTCGTCAAGAAATTCGGGTAAAGCATAGTAATTCACATAGACAGGATGCTGACCTTTTTCGATTTTTGTAAGGTCATTTGTCCTTGTAAATCTGCCATCAAGCATATCAACTCTCATATCATAAAATTCTTTCATTCCGTCATTGTCAAATTCCGTATATTTTATTGAAAGTTTGTAATCATCACTATAAAGGAACATAAACGGATGAAGTTTTTTCTCGTAAAAGCAGTCCAAAACTTTTTGTAATATAGAATGTTCGATTTCGTGATATTTTACTGCTTTTTTGGTTTCCGTATCATAGACAAAGACACCATTCATAAGAACAATTGGTGCAGCGAAGTGAACACCATCAAGAATAGGCATAGCACTTACCATGCTTCTTGCAGTCGCAACTGAAAATAGAATTCCTTTTCTGTAAAACTCATTGAGTTTTTCTTTTGTATACTCACTTAATGTTCCGTCACTTTGTAAAAGTGTTCCGTCCATATCGCTGATATAAAGTGTTTTCATATTTCTCCTAAAAAGTAGGGGACGATGCCCACATCGTCCCACTTTATTTTTTACTTCAATAATGATACTACAAGGTCGCCCATTTCGGATGTTGCAACCTTCTTAAAGCCTTCTTCATAGATGTCAGGTGTACGAGCAGTTTTAAGAGCTTCATTTACTGCATCTTCAATTGATTTAGCAGCATCTTTTTCATCAAATGAGTATTGAAGCATCATTGCTGCTGAAAGAATTGTTGCAAGTGGGTTTGCCTTTTGCTGACCTGCAATGTCAGGTGCAGAACCGTGAATAGGCTCATAAAGTCCCATTTTGCCTGTTGCAAGCGAAGCAGAGGCAAGCATACCGATTGAACCTGAAATCATTGAAGCTTCGTCAGAAAGAATGTCACCGAAAATGTTTGAAGTAACGATAACATCAAATTGACCCGGATTTCTTACTAACTGCATTGCACAGTTGTCAACATACATATGATTAAGTTCAACTTCGGGATATTCAGCAGACATTTTAATAACTGTTTCTCTCCAGAGTCTTGAACTTTCAAGAACATTTGCCTTATCAACGCTTGTGAGTTTCTTATTTCTCTTCATAGCCATTTCGAAAGCCGTTCTTGCGATTCTTTCGATTTCAGGAACTGAATACATCTCTGTATCGTATGCTGCAGGATTACCGTCAACATCTTTTCTGCCACGCTCACCAAAATAGATACCGCCTGTAAGTTCACGTACAATCATAATATCAAGTCCGTCACCGATAATGCTGTCTTTAATAGGTGAAGCAGACTTGAGTGGCTCAAAAATCTTTGCAGGACGAAGATTTGCATAAAGTCCCAATGCGCCACGAATACCTAAAAGGCCTGCTTCTGGTCTTTGATTACCGGGGAGAGTGTCCCACTTTGGTCCACCAACCGCACCAAGGAATACACAGTCAGCATTTTTACAAGCATTAACAGTTTCCTGTGGGAGAGGTTCGCCTGTTGCATCGATAGCACAACCACCCATAAGTTTATAATCATAATTGAATTTGAATCCGTATTTTTCGCCTGTCGCATCAAGCACTTTAAGAGCTTCGTCAACGATTTCAGGACCGATTCCGTCACCTTTTAATACTACAATATTATATTCTTTCATAAATGATTAGTCCTTTCTAACTACGTTTGGTAAACAACGGTTAACTGCACAAAGAATACCCTTGATTGATGCATAGTTAATGTTGTGTGAAATACCGATACCGAATACATCCTTGCCCTGTGGGTTTGTAATGTGAATATAGCTGACAGCCTTTGAGTCAGAACCAACTGAGAAAGCGTGTTCTGAATAGTTGATGAATTTGTATTCGCCAAGACCGATTGTGTTCATAGCCTGACAGAATGCACCAATAGGACCTGATGCGATACCCTCAATCTGCTGTGGCTCATTACCGTTATACTGAATAGTACCGACAAAGTGTACTCTTGACTGTTCTTCGCCGTGTTCTCTTTCTTCAAAGAACTTGTAACTAAGGAGCTTATATGGTCCTGTAACATTGAGGTATTCTTGCTGGAAAAGTGTATATACTTCTTCTTTCTGAAGTTCTTTACCTTTTTCGTCGCAAACTTTCTGAACAATCTTTGAGAATTCAGGGTGCATAGCCTTTGGCATATTATAGCCGAATTCTGCCATAATGTATGCAACGCCACCTTTACCTGACTGGCTGTTGATACGGATAATTGGCTCATATTCACGGCCAACATCAGCAGGGTCGATAGGTAAGTACGGAACTTCCCAGAATTCTGTTCCGCTGTCACGCATATATGCTTTACCTTTGTTGATAGCATCCTGGTGAGAGCCTGAAAATGCAGTGAAAACAAGTTCGCCGCCATATGGTTTTCTTGGGTCAACAGGCATCTTTGTTGTTCTTTCGAACATTTCCTTGATATCGTTCATATGTGAGAAATCAAGCATAGGGTCAATACCCTGTGTGTACATATTAAGAGCAAGTGTCACAATATCAACATTACCTGTTCTTTCACCGTTACCGAAAAGAGTGCCCTCAATTCTGTCTGCACCTGCTAAAAGACCAAGCTCAGCAGCAGCAACAGCAGTACCTCTGTCATTATGAGGATGTAAACTTATGATTGCGTTTTCACGATTTTTGAGGTTCCTGCAGAAATATTCAATCTGGTCAGCATAACCGTTTGGTGTGCTACCCTCAACTGTTGCAGGAAGATTAAGGATAATCTTGTTATTTTCGTTGGTGTCAAGTGCTTCCATAACTTTTTCACAGATAAGCACAGCGTTGTCCATTTCTGTACCTGAAAAACTTTCAGGTGAATATTCATAGCGGATATTAACGTCTTTTTCTGCCTTTAATTCATCAGTAAGCTCTTTAATGAGTTTAGCACCTTGAACAGCAATATCGATAACGCCGTCCATATCCTTTTTGAAAACAACTTTTCTCTGAAGAGTGGAAGTTGAATTATAGAAATGGATAATTACATTTTTAGCACCGTCAATAGCCTCAAAAGTCTTTCTGATAAGATGCTCACGGCTCTGCACAAGTACCTGAATTGTAACATCATCAGGGATTAAATCCTTTTCAATGAGTGTACGAAGAATTTCGTATTCAGTTTCTGATGCTGATGGGAAACCAACTTCAATTTCTTTAAAACCAATATTGATAAGTGTTTTGAAATACTCGATTTTTTCCTGCAAATTCATAGGGTCAATAAGAGCCTGATTACCGTCACGAAGGTCAACTGAACACCATACAGGTGGTTTTTCGATTGTTTTTGACGGCCATTGCCTGTCAGAAATGTTGATGGGCGTAAAAGGAATATACTTTTCGCAACCTTGTTTCATAATTTTACCTCCAAATAAAAAATCGCCCCACTATCAAACACGTAATTGATAGGGACGACGGAAAAATCTATCGTGGTACCACCCTAATTTATCGGTAAAACCGACCTTAGCGACCTCAAGCAAGGTCCGACTTGATAACGGTGTCAACCGTCACGGGCTATGATTTCACCCGTGCAACTCCGAAATGAGCTATACACATAAACACTGTGTTGCCTTGCACCGAACGGCAACTCTCTGAAAGCGAGTGAGTTATGTCTTGTTTTCTTCACTGTTTTTGATAGGGGCTATTTGATTTGTGTTATATTTTATAGTATTTCTTTCATTTTGTCAATATACAAATTTAAACCATTAAATACTTGAAAAAATGGTCGAAAAATGTTAATATTTAAACATAAAATAAAAAAATGTTCATTTACAAAGAATATGAGGTGGATTTATGGAAAACAACAAATTGAAGTATCCTATAATCTTCGTTCACGGAATGTTCGGTTGGGGTGAAAATGAGGGTATAAACAAGAAAATGCCATATTGGGGTACTACCACCGGTAGTCTGACAGATTTCCTTAACGAAAAAGGCTATGAATGTTATGCTGCGTCAGTTGGACCTATTTCATCTGCGTGGGATCAGGCTTGTGAACTGTATGCTCAACTTGTTGGTACAAGAATTGATTACGGCAAGGCTCATGCTCAACGACATAAACACAGACAGTATGGCAGGGTATATGAAAAACCTTTGTTTGAAGGTTGGAGTAAAGAGAAAAAAGTTCATTTGATTGGTCATAGCTTCGGTGGTCTTTGCATTCGTTTACTTTCACATCTGTTGGAATATGGTGACCCTCGCGAGGTTGAAGCGAGTGGAGATGAAGTTTCTGACCTTTTCAAAGGTGGAAACGGAGATATGATATACAGTTTAAGTGCAATCTGTTCACCTTTAGGCGAGATTGATACATTTGAAGTTGCAGAAAAATATAAACTCGTAAACCCAATTGCAAGTGGAGCGATATTCTATTCCTGTGCAATGGGACGCTCTCCGTTAAATGGAACAGCTGTCGATTTTCATCTTGAACACTTTGGACTCACAAATACTCCGGGACAAAAAGATACGGAATCAGGACATCGGGCAAGAAAGTTCATAAGAAAACAGTACAGAGAAACTGATGATAATATTGTGTTCGGACTGTCCCCGGAAGGAATAACAAAGCTTAATAAAATGGTTGAAATTGTTCCGCATATTTATTATTTCTCTTTTCCATTCAACGCAGTAGAATATGATGAAAACAAGAAAAAGGAATTGGCGAGAAAAACCGACCTTCCTCTAATGCATTTGACATCATTTCTTTTGCTACACAACTCAAGACAGAAGGGCATAGATAACAGTGGTGGTAACGACGGACTTGTTGATGTTCTTGCTGCGTGTTCTCCACCGGATGAACCGAGTATTCGGTATACTGACGGAATGAATTATGAGCCAGGAATATGGAATGTTATGCCGGTTCAAACCGGTGACCACGGTACTGCTATTGGTTTGCTTGCGGATAAAGATGATACACAGAAATTCTATATAGATATAATGAATTTGCTCAAAACAATAGAAGCAAAGGAATAATTAGTTAAAATTTTTATTGATTTTATATGTTAAAAATGTTTTAATATATTCATATTTTTTAAGGAGATGAAAGAGATGGATTTTAAAAACAGCACCACGCTGTATTTGATTGCAGCGGCTGTAATATTGTTTGTTCTCTGTCAGTCTGTTTTCTTCCTTGTAAAGGCATGGAAACAGGGCAAGGCTTTGGGAATCGACAAAAAGAAATTGCGTAATGCAGTTTCATCAAGTGCCATGTTCACAATACCGTCTGCGTTATCAGTTTTGGCAACAGTTATTGCTCTGGCACCTGCATTGGGATTGGTTATTCCTTGGGTGCGTCTTTCGGTTATCGGAAACCTTATGTACGAATCAACAGCTGCAGAAGCAGCTATGGATGCTTTCGGACATGAGGGAGGAATGACAGCGGAAGTTACAGACCCAACTGTTTTCGCAGGTATTGCGTGGGTTATGACATTAGGTATTTGTTTTTCACTTGTACTTTTGCCATTTTTTGCAAAACCTTTGCACAAAAAGTTTGTTGCAGCAGGTAAAAAAGATGAAAAAGCTGATGAACAGGGTGAAGAAAAGCCTAAAAAGAAGAATGATATATCCGGATTTATGGACCTCGTTTCACCTGCGGTTTTCATCGGTCTTATCGGTGCGTTCGTAGCAAGAGCAATTGCAGGTTCAGGTAAGCCTGAAATCTTTGGTGACGGTGCAGGTGTAGTGTCAGTTATAACATTACTTACTGCCATTGTTGTATCTTTGGTTTTTGAAATTATCGCAAAGAAATTAAAGCTTACATGGCTTGAACCTTTTGTTATGCCAATCGGTATGATTGTAGCTATGGTTGTTGCAATTGTTGCATATAATGTTCTTCCGGTTGAACTTGCTAACTTTGAATGGAGGGGTTAAGTATGAGTAAAATAAATAAAGCAGAAAGACCATACATTGACCGTGTCCATGGCTGGGGTAGAATATCAACGGTTACTGCACTTTGTGTGCTTTTGATGTTTCCACTTGCAATCTGTATTGAGTTGAACGTATGGCCATCTTTTAATGGTGTTATGAGTGGTTTGTTAAAACTTATGCCAATTTATTGGACAACATCTGTTATTGAAGTTTTACTTTACACACCAATGCTTGGTGCAGGTGGTACATATCTTTCATTTGTTACCGGTAATATCACAAATCTCAAACTTCCTTGTGCAATCAGTGCTATGGAAGGCGCAAAGGTAAAATCAACTTCAGAAGAGGGCGAAGTAATTTCTACAATCGCGATTGCAACATCTTCAATCGTAACAACATTGGTTATGGCGATAGGCATATTGGTTTTCAGACCATTCCTTGCCGATTTTACAGAAAATGAGCTCTTGAAACCTGCTTTTGCACAGGTTCTTCCTGCTCTTTTCGGTGCTTTGGCGGCAGGATATTTCTCAAAGCATTGGAAGATTTCTATTTTCCCTATTTTAATAATGATTGTTGTATTGATTTTTTCACCGGGTATGGGTGCAAGTACATTACTTTTCCCAGGTATTGCAGCGGCAGTTATCGGTGCATTCGTTATGTGGAAACTCAAGTGGGTGTAAATTCTCGATTAAATAATTGTTTGTCCGTTGGCCATTATTGTCGACGGACTTTTTTATGTAAAAATACACAGAAAAATGATGCTATTTTTTACCTATAAAACATTGATTTTACGCGAGTAAAGTGGTAAAATGAATTGATTATAACAAAATGGATTGGAGTGTGCTTTTATGGCTTTAGTTCCAATGAAAAAACTACTTGAAAATGCTGAAAAAAACAATATTGCAGTAGGTGCTTTCAGCGTAGGTAATATGGAAATGGTTATGGGTGCTGTTGTGGCGGCTGAAGAACTTAATATGCCGATTATTCTTCAGATTGCAGAATGCAGACTTAAAAATTCACCCCTTGAACTTATGGGACCTATGATGATTTCCGCAGCAAAAAATTCAAAGGTTGAAATTGCAGTTCATCTTGACCATGGTCTTAAAATCGAAACTGTTGAAAAAGCACTTAAGATGGGCTTTACATCAGTAATGTTTGACGGTTCAACACTTCCTTTGGAAGAAAATATCAAGGCAGTAAAAAAAGTTCGCGAAATGGCTGATGAATACGGTGCAACCGTTGAGGCTGAATTAGGTGTTGTTGGTGGTAATGAAGGTGACGGAGCATCTCACGAAATTCTTTGCACAAACCCTGATGACGCAAAGCTGTTTTGTGACGAAACAGGTGTTGACGCATTGGCAGTAGCCATTGGTAATGCTCACGGCAATTATCCAGTTCTTCCAAATCTTCGATTTGATGTTCTTGATGATATTAACAAGCTTGTTGAAACACCGCTTGTACTTCATGGCGGAACAGGAATTACAGACGAAATGTTTCAGCAGGCAATTATGCTTGGTGTGAGAAAAGTCAATATTGCTACAGCAAGTTTTGATAATCTGGCAAGATATGCTCTTGAGTATTGCAAACCAAAAGAAAAAGCAAACTATTTTGAACTCAGCACTCAAATGGCAGAGGGCGTTTATGAAAATGTAAAAAGACATATTAAAGTGTTCAGCTTTATGGAAAGATAAGGAGAATTTGCTATGAAATATATTGAATTTGATAACAGTAAGGAATTTGACTTAATTCTTTTAGGCAGAGTTGCAGTTGATTTGAATCCTGTTGACTACTATTGTCCACTTAATGAAAGC
>JAZSKT010000093.1:0-3288 GCA_045534995.1 Candidatus Fimenecus sp. | reverse complement strand
TTACAGCGGCTGCTGTTTTAATAAGTCTTTTATCTACCCCCTATCTTGTAATGTATGTTTCGGATACAAATGCCAGATATATTACGCAAAAAGCGGAAGATGGATTTATGTTTTCGGTGGAATTTATCCACTCAGTTAACCAGACTCCTGTTAAAGATACATATATTATAGAGAATGAGCAAATCAGAGCTTATTCCACCACCTATCGTTCCTTTGGTGCAGGTGTTCAGACATCTCTTGAAGAAGGACAAACTATGACCTATGACGACGATGGAAATATGGTCATTACGGGTTTTGACATCACATATGACCCGTTAAGATATATTGTGGGTACGGTTTCTGACCACATACTCACTATTGATGGCAAGGAAATCAGCCTTCGTGACCTTTGCGGAAGGAATGCAAAGGTTGTTTTTGAAATTGCCACTCCATTTGAAATTCTGACGAAAGGATTGTTGTAGTTAATGTCAGATGTAAACACAAAACCTATCACAATGGAAGCTGACGAAGAAGTTGTTGACGTTGACAAAATTATGGCGGAATTTGATAAAGAATCCAATACCCGTCACTTCACAGGCATCTTCCAGAAGATAATAAAAGCTGCTATGGTGTTTTTCTCCCTTTACGTTATGTTCGACGGTTGGACAGGAACAATGGAAGAAAGACAGAAAATGTCATTATTTATCGGCATAATCGTTTTCCTCGCTTATATCATCTTCCCAAGTCACAAAAAAGAGAAAAAGAAACCCAATCACGTACCATTTTACGATTGGATTTTCGCAATCATTGGTTCAGGTGCATTCTTTTATTACACAATTAACTGTCAGGCTATCGTTGACAGAGCATCAAGAATCAATGAGCTTGATATTGCAATCGCAATAGTGGGTATTGTGCTGTTGTTTGAAGCTTGTCGAAGAGTTGTAGGCTTGCCTATTGTTATTGTTTCATCAATATTTATTGCTTACGCATTCTTTGTTGTAAACAGAAATCCGTTGAGAATTATCGTTTACAAGCTTTTCTATACAACAGAAGGTATCGCAGGCACACCACTTAATGTTTGTGCATCATTTATCGTTCTTTTCATAATCTTTGCATCATTCCTTGAGCAATCAGGTATCGGTGCGTTCTTCGTTGACCTTGCTAACTCAATCGCAGGTAAACAGACAGGTGGTCCTGCTAAGGTTGCTGTTATTTCAAGTGCTATGGAAGGTATGTATTCAGGCTCTTCTGTTGCTAACACAGTTGGTAGCGGTTCTGTTACAATTCCTACTATGAAACGTTGCGGATATAAACCTGAATTTGCCGCTGCAGTTGAAGCTGCTGCTTCAACGGGTGGTCAGATTATGCCACCAATTATGGGTGCTGCCGCATTCCTTATGACCGAATACACAGGTCTTCCCTATGCACAGATTGCTATTGCTGCAATCCTCCCTGCTGTTCTTTACTTCACAGGCATCTTCATGATGATTCATTTTGAAGCAAAGAAACTTGGTCTTAAAGGTCTTCCAAAGGAATCAATTCCTAATTTCTTTAAACTTGTTTTCACTAAAGGATATCTTCTTCTCCCTGTTGTTGCTCTTGTTGTTGCAATGAATTATTTCTCACCTGCAAAAGCAGCAATTACCGCTATTCTTTGTGCAATCATTGTAAAGCTTGTTGAAGGTATTATTAAATCAATAGTTCATAAGAAATTTGAATTTGACATTTCACTTTACATTCAGTCACTTGCAAACGGTACAAAGAATGCTATTGGTGTTGCTCTTGCTTGTGCTGTTGCTGGATGTATTTCTGCAATGGTTCAGCAGACAGGTCTTGCTAATGTGCTTTCATCATTAGTACATTCAGCTTCTCAAATTCACCCCATATTCGCATTGATGCTTACAATGCTTATGTGTATCCTTCTCGGTATGGGTGTTCCAACAACTGCAAACTACGTTATTATGGCATCAATGGTTGCTCCTATCCTCATGCGTAGTCTTAGTATTCCTGTTCTTGCTGCACACATGTTTGTGTTCTATTTCGGTATTGTTGCCGATATTACACCTCCTGTTGCTCTTGCGGCTTATGCAGGTTCTGCTATTGCCAAGTCAAATCCTCTTAAAACAGGTGTTACTGCTACACGTCTTGCAATCACAGCGTTTATCGTTCCTTATATCTTCGCTTTCAGCCCTGAATTGCTTATTATCGGTTCAGATAAGCCTTGGTATGAAATAGTGCTTCTTGTTATAACAGCACTCTGCGGTATTTACATTATTTCCGCAGGTATGGAAGGATATATGTATAAAAATATGTCTTGGTTGGAGAGAATTCTTTCTCTTGCAGGCGGTCTTTGTATGATTATTCCTGGCATTGTAACAGATGCAGTCGGTCTCGCTCTTATTGTTCTTGTATTTATTATTCAGAAAGTTGGAGCAAAAAAGACTGAACCAAAAACAACATAAAAACTCAAACATAAAAGGCGTTGTGTTTATTACACAGCGCTTTTTTATTGTATATTTATTTTAATAAATTGGAATTTGTGAATTGAATTAATTTGTTGTATAAAGAAAAAACAGCACCCACTTTCGTGAGTGCTGAAAATTTGATGAAGATATAATTTATCTCTTTGAGAACTGTCTGAGCGTTAAGAAAACAGTCCTGTGGACTGTTTTTAGCGAAGAGCACCGAGTGCTGTGCCGAGGTGCCCGAAGACCGAAATGGGATAAAAAATAATTCTTAAATGATTTTAAATCCTAACAAAAAAAACAACACCCATCGTAAAGATGAGTGTTGAAAAATGCAAATTGTTTTTTATCTCTTTGAGAACTGAGGTGCACGACGAGCGCCTTTGAGACCGTATTTCTTTCTTTCCTTCATTCTTGGGTCTCTTGTTAAGAAACCTGCCTTCTTAAGAGCTGGACGAAGGTTTGCATCGTACTCAAGAAGAGCACGTGAAAGACCGTGACGGATAGCACCAGCCTGACCTGTAACGCCACCACCGTTTACACGGCATACGATATCGAACTTATCAGCTGTTCCTGTAAGAGCAAGAGGCTGACGAACGATGAGTTTAAGTGTTTCAAGACCGAAATAATCGTCGATTTCTCTGTCGTTGATGATGATTTTGCCTGTACCTGCATAAACACGTACACGAGCTACTGATTTCTTTCTTCTACCTGTACCGTAGAAAACTGGACTTGTTTCGTACATTTAAATAGCCTCCCTTTCTTAGAATTCTCTTGTTTCTGGCTTCTGTGCAGCATGCTTATGCTCTGCACCACGGTAAACACGAAGACGTGTAAGAGCCTC